>DSBN01000012.1 GCA_011046055.1 Sediminispirochaeta sp.
CTAATGACTTCCAAATTGAGAATTTGCTTCATTTGCATAGCAATGATTTGTGTTTCTAACTGTTGGAGGCATTCTCATTTTGGAAAGTGCAAGTGCACTTTCCAAAATGAGAATTGCTGTTCGCTGATACTACCAAGAGAAAAAAATTCAGTCTATAATCCGCGAGTATGATTAGAGAAACCGACCTCTTCTCCCCGCTGCGCGACTACCTGACCGGGCAGAATTACCGAGTCCACAGCGAGGTCAAGGGCTGCGATCTGGTAGCCCGCAAGGGCGAAGAGCTCATCATTGTGGAGATGAAGACCAAAATCAGTATCAATCTACTGGCCCAGGCTCTCCAGCGAAAGGAGATGAGCGAGTCGGTGTATATCGCCGTGCCCGTACCCCCGGGCAAGAGCAGCCCCCCGAACTTCAAAAGGGTCAAGGCACTGCTGCACAAGCTCGAACTGGGCTGTATTTTCGTGGATTTTCTCAAAACCAAGACCAAAGTTCGGGTGGTCCTCCACCCGAGGGAGTACCGCCAACGAAAGAGCCCCTCCCGCCGCCGGGCAATCATCCGGGAGATCGACGGCCGTTACGCCGAGTTCAACCGAGCCGGCGAAGTGGCGGGTAGGGAAAAAATCACCGCCTACAAGCAGGAAGCGCTCCGAATCGCCGAGCTCCTGTCGCGGCGGGGTAGTGCCTCCCCCGCCGATCTCAGAGCGCTGGGCAGCTCCGAAAAGACCCAGACCATCCTCTCACGGAACGTCTACGGCTGGTTCGACCGGGTCCAGCGGGGTCTCTACCGACTCCACCCGGAGGGGGAGAAGGCGCTCTGGCACTATCGTGACCAGCTGCAGACCATACTCAAGGCAAGCCGCCGTGAACGCCTTTAGCACCGTGCGCCCTTGAAGTCCGCTGTCTGCTCCTCTCCCGCGACTTCCCCTCAGCTCACCGTCGAGTCCACCAGGTGCACCGCAAAACCGGCGATCTCATGGCGGAGATACACCGCCCGCAAGCGTCCCTGCACCACGATGGCGTTCTCCTCATCCAGCTCGAAGCCCTTACGCTTGAGATAGGCCGCCGCCCGGCGGATGTTCGTACTGGAGATGGCGATATGCCCGTGTTCCCCCCGGCCGGTGCCCTTGATCAGCTCCAGCGCATCCCCGGCAAAAATCGACCGCTCGGTCTCCCGCAACGGTCTGAAAAAGAGAGCTGAGAAGAGCTGAGCCGCTCCTCGGGCCTGGTCCACCCCGCCGGTGTTCATTCCCACATGAGCCAGCGAGAGATCGAGCATCCTCATCACGGCGGCCCTGGACTGGCGGCTGATCTCGTCGAATCGATCCCCGCTGATCAGCTCGCTTTTGACCATCCAGCTGCCGCCCACCGCCAAGACCTTGTCCATTTCGAGGTACTCCCCCATATTGTCAATGTTTATCCCCCCGGTTGGGATAAACTTGACCTCCCCGTAAGGCGAGGACATCGACTTGAGAAAGCTCACCCCTCCGGATGCTTGGGCGGGAAAAAATTTCAAGACCTCCAGACCCTTGTAGAGCCCCTGCTCGACCTGGGTCGGCCCGCTGACTCCGGGTATCACCGTTGCCTCCCGCTGAAGGCAGTAGTCGACCACCGGTTCGTTGAAGCCCGGCGAGACGACGAAACTCGCCCCCGCCTTCAGAGCCTGTTCCGCCTGTTCGGGATTCAAAACCGTACCAGCGCCGACCAGAAGCTCCGGCAGCTCTTCGCTGAGAATACGAATAGACTCCTGCGCCGCGTCGGTCCGGAAGGTGATCTCGGCGATCGGCAGATCCCCCTTCAGCAGCGCCTTGCCCAAAGTCAGGGCGTGTTCCGGGCTGTCTATCTTCACCACCGGTATGATTCCTATCTCGTCTATTTTTTTCAATACCTCGTTCATGACATCCTCCCCCTTCGAACCTCAGTCTCATACCAATTGACGCGGCTGTCAAGGTTTTTAGGCTATTCGCTGCCGGATCTAGCCTTTCGACAAAAGTCTCCTTATGCTAAGCTTGAGGAAAACAGCGGGGTAGCACATGGAAAACGAATTCGTCTATTCAACCGAAGAGGGGGACCTGCGGAAAAGCGGGAGGGGCAAAAAAAAGAAACAGCCCAAATCCAAACTGCCGCCGGGGATCAAAAACGACGGAACCGTGAGAGTGCAGTGCGAAAAAAAGGGCCGCGGCGGCAAGACCGTCACCGTGGTCTACGGGATGCCCGTCTCCACGGACCAACTGAAGGACTGGGCGACCAAACTGAAGCAGGACTGCGGCAGCGGCGGAAGCGTCAAGTCCGGGACCATTATCATCCAGGGCGACAAAGCCGATAGGCTTGTGGAGATTCTCAAAAAATCCGGATTCAGCGTCAAAAGAGCCGGTGCATAGGAGCGGATATGACCGAATCAAGACCGACCATCGATACCATTCTGAAACGAAAATCCATCCGCAGCTTTCGTCCCGACCCCGTTCCCGAAGAGCAGAGACGACGGATCCTGGAGGCCATGCTTCGCGCCCCCAGCGCGGGCAACCAAATGCTCTACTCGGTGATCGAAGTGGAGGATCAACACAAGAAGGAGGAGCTCGCTCGCAGCTGCGACAATCAACCCTTCATCTCCCGCTCGCCCTGGGTTCTGATCTTCCTCGCCGATATGCAGCGCATGCTCGACTTCTTCGAGCTTTCAGGGGTACACTCTCTAGTCGAGTCCGGGGCCGCCGAGTCGGTCAAAGCGCGGGAGGCGGACCTGCTGCTGGCCTCCTGCGACGCGCTGATCGCCGCCCAGACCGCGGTTCTGGCCGCCGAATCGCTGGCCCTCGGCTCCTGTTACATCGGCGATGTCATGGAAAACTACGAGTTTCACCGCGATCTGCTGCAGCTACCGGACTACTGCTTCCCCATCGCCATGCTCTGCCTCGGCTACCCGACGGAGCAGCAGCAACGCCGCCCCCCCACCGAACGGATCGCCGCCGACAAAATAATCTTCACCGACCGCTACCGTCGACTGACACCGGATGAGCTGCGGCACCTCTACGACCACAACATCCCGCGCCGCCCCCGCTTCGTCGACGGGGCGAAAAACATCGGCCAGGACACCTACCTCCGAAAATTCAGCTCCCCCTTCATGATGGAGATGCGCCGTTCGGTCAAGGCGATGCTGGCTCACTGGTCTTGATGGCCCTGGTACAAAGGTCCATTTTATCTTATAGTAGCAGCATTACTACTATTTTTTAACAATATTTGTAATTATGTTAAAAACGAGGAGAAAAAATGGCCAACGCGACGATTCTATGGGATATAGAGAACGTTACCCCTAAAAACGATACAAAGTTCATCGCCAATCTTTTTGACTTTCTGGAGGAGGAGAACCGCATCTCCTCGGCCAGCTGTTTCGGCGACTGGACCCGACCGAACCTGAAAAAGATCCCCAGCCGGCTCTCGGACTACAACTTCGAGCTGATCCACGTTCCCAAGTCCCGCAAAAACAGCGCCGATATCTCACTGATCACCCACGCCACCGAGATGATTTTCCTGTATCCCCACCTGCAGCGCTACATTCTGATCACCGGTGACGCCGACTTCCGTCCCCTGCTGACAACGCTAAAAAAGCACGGCAAGGAGGTCTGGATCATCTGTGACGCCTCCACCGCCTCGGAGGACCTCTTGGCCCAGTCCGACAGGTACTACGACTACCGGAGCATTATGAGCAAGGACTACGAGGAGGAGCCGGAGGAAGATTCCAACGAAACCATCTCCAAGGAGGCGGCGTACCAGCTCTTCTATGAGGCGGTCGATATGATGATCAAGCAGAAGAAGAAGCCCTCACCGGGCTCGGTGAAGGTCAAAATGAAGCTCTTGAACGAGGATTTCAAGGAATCCCAGCTGGGCTACCGGAGCTGGAAGGCCTTTCTCACCGACGCGATAGCTCACACCAACGTGGAGTACGATACCGACAACTCCAACCTCCTGACCATCACCGAAAAAGACCGAAAGGCAACCAGCGGCAACATACCGGAGGTCTTTCGACACCTTCTGTCGACCCTTTCCAGCAGCTCCTGGACCCCCTTCACCAAGTCGAGCCAAGCGCTCAGAGACAAAAATATCTCCATCAAGCGCTACGGCTACAACAAGTTCAAAAAACTGGTCTTCGATGCGGAAAAGCGGGGCTTGGTGGAGACAAAGAACGAAGGACTTCACTGGTTTCTAAAAAAAAAGGATTGATAAAAACGGAAAAATGACTTAAGATCAAACAGAGATTTGAAAGGGTGGTTTGTTTTTTTACAGAAAGTGAAGATCTACGCTATCCAATCATTTCACACTATTTATTTCTATTTTTCTAGGAGCTTTTTGTATGAACATTTATGTCGGAAACCTCAACTACGCCGTCACCGAGGACGAGCTGCGGAACCTCTTCCAGGAGTACGGTGCAGTATCTTCTGCCAGGGTTATTTTTGACCGCATGACCCAGCGATCGAAGGGATTCGCCTTCGTGGAGATGCCGGACGATAGTGAGGCCAACAACGCCATCGACGCTCTGAACGGAACCGAGTTCATGGGTCGATCAATGAAGGTTAACCAAGCAAGAGAGAGAAGATAATACTATTACGAAAATAGCCGATTCGGTTATTTTCGTAGTTTCACTTGCCGCGAAGCGGCATGAGAAACTAAAAAAAATACAGTATCTCCCGTGCACTTGGCACACAACCTAAAAGCGGCCGCAGCAAGTACTGTGGGCCGCTTTTTGCTTTTCATCATCATTGATTTCGCTTAAGAGAGCGCTATGGCCGAAACGCCGGATCAGAAACTGCTCAGACTACTATCGAGACTTCAAGCCCAGGAAGCTCAAAACCGCCTGCTGCGCCTCTCCGACCGTGATCTCGCCATTTCGATGCTCTACCTCGATGAGATGCAGCGAAACTTAGTTCTGTCGTTATTGGGAAACAAAAAACGGGAACGGGTGGAGCAGGAGCAGCGTTACGTCTCACGCCTGCGGCTCACCTACTCCCAGTATCGCGTGGTCATCGATCGGGTCAACCGTTACCTGGAGCACGGCGGTCAGACCGGACTGTCGAGCTATATTCGACCTCGACGACTATAGGAGAGCCGCAATCAAGTCTTCAGCGTCGAACGGCCGGTGTAGTCATCACGGTGCAGGAAGACCGGCTTTTTGGAAAAAAACTCATCCACCGCCTTTTTCGCCCCGGTGAAGTGACCGTAGTCGTCCAGGAGCAGAACCCCTCCTTTGACCAAGCGCGGGTAGAGCTGTTCAAGTTCGTGCCGCGTCGACTCGTACCAGTCCGTATCCAGCCGCAGCAGGGCGATCCGCTCGGGTGCCTCCGAGGGCAGAGTCCGCAGTACATCCCCCTCAACCAGGTGGATATACTCCTTTGGGTACGAAGTGGACAGGAGGTTGTCCCGGACCTCCCCGGCGGAGACCGCCCACCAGCTGAAATTGTCCTTCTCCCCGCGCAAGTCCTCCTCCCACTTCTCCCGGACCGCCTGCCCGGTCCAAGCGACGCTGTCGTGTTCGGTGGGCTCGGTCATGCCGGCGAAGGTATCGAAGAGGTAGAGGTGACGGGGTTCGGCGTTCATCTGGATGATGCCCAAAGCCAGCAGCATCACCGCCC
>DSBN01000292.1 GCA_011046055.1 Sediminispirochaeta sp.
ATATTATCTTTGAAAAATCCCACAGCAAGGCTTTGCTGGTTCGTTCTGATATGAGAAATTTCTACGAGGTTCTGCGTTCCAAATTGAACTGGTCCGGAGGTTCAAATGCTTGAGGAGCTGCGGATTCGAAATTATGCCCTGATCGATCTTCTGGAGCTCAATTTTGGAAAAGGGCTCAACATCCTCACCGGCGAGACCGGCGCGGGAAAGTCCATTATCGTCGGGGCGCTGGGCTTGATCCTGGGAGATAAGGGCGACAGCGGAGCCATTCGCAGCGGCGAGGACGAGGCTGAAGTGAGTGGCTTGATAAGGGTCGACGGCAATAAGGAGGTTCTATCCTGGCTCGAGGAGAGAGACATCGCCCCGGAAGACGGTACGGTGCTGCTGAGACGTTTGGTTCGAGCAAACGGCAAAGGTTCGAGTTACATCCAGAACAGCAAAGTGACCCGACGGGACCTCCAAGAGTTTACCACGCTCTTGGTCGACATGCACGGTCAGCACGAGCACCAATCGCTGCTCTCCCTGGATAAGCACCGGACTCTGCTTGATCAGTACGCCGGCAACGAGGAGCTGGCCGCCGGTCTGTACGCAGAATTCTACCGATTGACTCGTCTGAAGCAGGAGCTGGAGGACCTCAAGAAATCCGAACGGCAGCTGCTGAGGGAGAAAGAGCTGTTGGAGTTTTCGGTGCAGGAGATAGAAGAGGCCAAGCTGCGCCGAGAGGAAGAGGAGGAGCTGGAGCAGGAGCGACGGATCCTCAACCGACACGAGAAACTCCTGGAGCTGTTTCACCTGGCCCACGAAAATTTGGCCGAAGCCCGTGGAGGCGCTCTGGCCGGCCTTCGTGAAGCCAAAAGAACGGTCGATCAGATCAGTGAAATCATGCCCAAGCTGGAAGATCATCGAGAGAGGTTGAGCAACGCCTTCTACGAGGTGGAGGATATTCTCGAGACCCTCAAAGACTCCCAAGATAGTATGCAGTTTTCGCCGGGTCGTCTGGACGAGGTTGAGCAGCGACTTCAGCTGATTCACCGGTTGGAGAGTAAGTACGGTGACGGTATTGACGAGGTCCTGCGTTACAGAGACGAAGCTCTGGAGAAGCTCTCGGCGATGGAGAACAGCGAGGAGCGGCGAGAGACACTGAAAGGAGAAATCCAGGACTTAGAGGCACGAGTGGTCGAGCAGGCAAAGGAACTGTCGAGAAAACGCCGGGAAGCGGCGGCGGAGTTGAAGGTGAAAATCGAAGGCAATCTGAGGAAATTGGGCATGAAAGAGGGGAGCTTCGATATCAGCACCACCGCCCGAGAGGGGAAGAATGGACGGGCCAGCTGCGGGCCTCACGGGTACGATCGAGTCGAGTTCCTGATATCACCGAACAAGGGAGAGCCCTTGAAGCCCCTCAAGGATGTGGCCAGTGGAGGGGAGATTTCGCGTATCATGCTGGCGCTCAAAAGCGTATTTGCCGAGAGTGATAAGGTTGCCTCACTGATTTTTGATGAGATAGACAGCGGTATCGGCGGGGAGGTGGCCTTGGCGGTGGGTGAACATCTGTCGAAATTGGCGGCTCACAAACAAATTATTTGCATCACCCATCTTGCCTCAATAGCAGTTCGTGCCGATACTCATTTAAAGGTCCAAAAGTACGAGAAGAAGGACCGAACGGTGACGAAAGTGGACAGTTTGAGCCAGGAGGAACGGATCGAGGAGATCGCCCGGATGTTGGCCGGGGACCAGCAGAACGAAGCCTCCCGTCGGCACGCTCTGGAACTGCTGCAACGCTTCCAGGACTGAGACGGAGCGGATGGAGTCCATGACCGGGAGAAGGAGAAAATAGGTGGCCAAAGTAAGTAGCGAGGCAAAAAGACGTTACTTCGAGAAGATCAAAGAGTACAAGAGCGAAGTGGACAAGCTCCTGCAGAATGAAAAACGAATTCTGCAAATCATCGAGAACGATGAGCAGGGGCAGTCTTACAAACGATTATCCCTGGCTGACGATAGTTTGAGTATGGTCTCTTTTTACCTGTTGATGAACGAACTCTCCCTCTCGCTGTTGGGTATCAAAAATGAAGGTTTTCTGAACGATGCGCGAAAGGCCTGCTACAAAAGCATCATCTATCTCGAAGAAGTGGTCAGCAGCTATATCGATGTCCCCTACAACGAATACGAAGAATATTTGACGAAAATCCAGGACTTTGGCCTCCAGCGACGGTGGGATCTACTCTGCAAGGTCGGTTTTGCCATGGATTCCTTGAAAGAGAGTTTTGGCAGCAACAGCAAGTGGAAATGGTCCTTCGTGGAGCTGGAGGGAAGGTTTGCCACGGTTTCCAAAAACATGCTCGATATGAAGGAGCTGGGCAGCAAACTTGACCCACGCCAAGAAGGTTACCGGACCCTAAACGCCCATTTGTCCATGGTCAAGAGACAGCTGGAAGAGGCGGCTAACAGCTATCGGCAGAAGTACGAGTTGTCCACTTCACGGATAGAGGATTTCAAGTTGGCTATCCGTTACTTGGCGGCGCTCAGGAGAGTTCACATCCTCTTGGGTGAAGCCGCAGAGAGTGAAGTTATCAAAAAAAAGGCTGAAGTCTGGAAGAGCAAAATGGAAGCGGACAGCAAGAATCGCGAACAGAGCAGAAAGAGTCGGTAATTCATGAGGCGACGGGGAAAAATACTTTTGCGACTAACAGTACTGCTGATGCTGGTGCTGTACATAGCTATTGCTCCGGAGCAGGTTCAACGTGAGGAGCCCTTGCTTCAGGAGTGGGTGCGGGATATCGACGGAAGTTCAGCAAGAGAAGAGCTTGAGAGGGAGTGGGTTCCCTTTCTCTTGCAGGATTACTACGGCTATATTAGCCCCGGAGGGGATCGTTTTTTCTCGATGGAGTTAAATCGCTTCAGCGCCATCGAGTCAACGTCCTTTTGTAGGTATGATCCCACCAGAGAGAGCCTCCTCATTGAGGACCCTTTTCACGAACTCCTCTATCCGATCAATTATACCGGAATCCCCTACGTCAAGAGAGAAACCTATTTCATAGTGAGCTACGACTTCAGCAGCTTTCTCGCCGTCAGCCGTGAAGGTAAAAGACTGCTGCACGGGAGCTTCTCCTCTCCGATTACCTGTTTGGACAGAGGTGGGGATTATATCGGAGTCGGCCTTTTGGACGGTGATGCCTACCTCTACGATGAGTCCGGTCTTGAACGAGCTCATATACAGAGCAGCGACAGCCGTATCGAAGCGGTGTATGGGACCGCTTTGTCCGCAGACGGTCGTTATTGGGCCATCATTCACGGTCTCGACCCTCAGCTTGTCTCGGTTTACCAACTACGAGGAGACGATCCGAAAAGGCTGCGGGTATTCGCTATCGATGGGGAGCTGCGTCGGCAGGTGGTCATCTCTTTTTCAGAAGACGGCGCCTATGTCTTGGTAGAGACTCCGAAGGGGGCTAAGATTTTGCCGGTTCAGGAACCCTTCAAGGAGGCGAGCATCTCTTTTTCCGGAGACTTGGTTGATTTCGTATTTGAAGGCGACGGGAAAATGCTGCATGTAGTCACTAGAGACCTCGAACGTCAACGGAGCCACCTGAGAAGCTATTTGCCCGACGGAAGTCTGTACAATGAGGAAGAATTCGAAGGAAAAGCCGTGGGAATCACTGCCACCGATGCCGCCCTCTATCTGGGAATTGAGAACAGGGTGATCAAAATAGCGAGGAAGGAGAGCGGGGATGCGTGATCGAAGAGGCAAAATAAGGGTTCTTAGCCTACTGTTATTCTTCTGGTCGTTGTTGTTCTCTCTTCCCTTGACGGCCTTTGAATGGCCTTTGGCGGAACAGAGGCTGCTAATGAGTTTCGGGCAGAACAAGTGGGGAGGGTTCCTAAAAGCGGTGGCTCTGCAGGGAGAGAGCGGGGAGATCTACCCCGTCGAAGAGGGAGAGATTCTATTTGTGAGGCGGGAATCCGGGCTGCCCGACAAACACGGATTGGGGGCCGGTCTGGGTACTATGGTGGTGATGCAGCACCAACGAGGGATCAGGTCGCTGTACGGGAATATTGACTCTCTTCAAAATCCGGGGAAACTGAACTTCCGCCGTGAAGATGTGCTGGCCCTTATGAAGCCCGAATCCGACTCCACTGAAGGGTACCTCTACCTGCAGATAATCGACAGTGAGGTAGACCGCTACATAAACCCACTCTTGTCACTGCCTTCTCTGGATGACCGACGTGCTCCGGTGATCCGATCGGTCTTTTTGGTCGACGAGAGCGGCAGAACTTACTCTCCGGAAACAGGGTCCGTGCTGAACCAGGGAAGCTACAAACTCCTGATCGAGACCTATGACCCGAGCTCTGCGACGGAAAACGGCACGGCGATGGCTCCCTTTTCCATCAAGGTGTATCTCAACGGAGTTGAGATGCACGGTCTCAGCTTCGAGTCGATCGTCATCAAAGAGGGGCAAAGTCTGGTTATCGGGGCGCGGGAGTACGCGTATCAAAACCTGTACCGCGGACTCGATGAGTACTCTTTCGAACCGTTGGTTTTGCGGAACGGTGAGGCAGAGCTGGAGCTGGTGGTATCCGATTTCTCCGGGAATGAAACAGTAGAAGTCTACCAACTGCAGGTGCGGCGGTGATGAAAACCTTTTCTAAAAATCCCCAGGAGAAGGTGTATCGCCGGGTGGACTGCCCGGTCTGTGGTCGAACCGAGTCACGGGTCCATTGGAACATAGAAGCGTGCACCTTTTCGAGATGCCGTCGTTGCGGAGCCTTGTTTCAGAACCCCCAACCTCAGACCGAAGAGCTGCACCTACGTTACGATGAGGCGTATTTTCACTACGAGCGTGAAAACGAAGAAGACTACTTCGAACTGGCCCGTAAAGGTTTGGAGGATGTGGATTTTTTCACTCAGGTAGAGCCGGAGCTATTTGAATCACGGAAGGAGCCCCGGATTCTCGACGTAGGTTGCGCTACCGGACGACTATTGGAGTACATGAAAGGACGGGGATGGCGGGAGAAGGGGGTGGAGGTCTGCGTACCTTCCGCTGAATACGCCCGCAAACGGAGAGGTTTGGACGTATTGGCCCAATCCGTGGAATCTCTGGATGGTGCCGAAGCTACGTTTTCCGTAGTCCACGCTGCCCATTTGATCGAACATCTCAACGATCCCCGGGCTTTCGTCCAACGAATGTACCGGCTGTTGAAGCCCGGCGGCTACCTGATTCTGACCACGCCCAACAGCGACGGACTGCAGGCCAGGCTTTTCGCCGCGTCATGGCGGTCGGCGATACCGGATCACATGGTACTTTTTTCCAAAAAGAGCCTGGCCCATCTACTGGTAAGCGCCGGGTTCCGGGTAGAGAAGCTGAAAACCTGGGGCGGTATGGCTCAGGGGATCGTCCACCCTATTATAAAACGACCTATAGATGGGGCGGCCAAAAGATTCGGATGGGGCGACGTGATGATCGTCCGAGCCAGAAAAGCGAGCCCCTAAACGGGGATCAATGAGCAGGGTCTGCCTCTTTTTTGGACTCTCTGAGGGCTAAGGCGATATCA
>DSBN01000353.1 GCA_011046055.1 Sediminispirochaeta sp.
ATGTACCTCGGATGGATCATGGAGATCGCCGACAAAAAGACACTTTTTGAATCTCCCAAGCATCCCTATACTCAGGCTCTACTTGAAGCGGTACCCAAGCTTGATCCCCAGGGGGAAAAACGAAAGGTGCTCCATGGTGAGGTACCGAGTCCGATCTCGCCGCCGGAGGGTTGTCGGTTTCATCCGCGATGCAGGCAAAAGATCGGTAAGATCTGTGAAGAGATCGAACCGCCGGATATTACTCTGGAAGATGGATCGGTGGTCAAGTGTCATCTTTATGGATAGTTTTGCATACCGCTTCGCGGCAATCGATAGAGTGAGAATGACTGGACACGGCTATTCTATGAATAGAAGGTCTTGTTATGATAAGAAATGATTTAAAGCAGCGGGTTTTCCACCTGATCGACCAAGAGAGGGATAGATTTATTGACCTCGCCAAACGGATCCATAACCATCCGGAACTCAATTTCGAAGAGTACTTCTCTTCTGATCAGCTGGTCGGTGCTGTGAAGGATTACGGTTTTACGGTGAAAAAACCTTTTGCCGGCTTGGAGACCGCTTTCCGTGCGGTTTATGAAGGGAAGAAAAAGAGACCTCGAGTCGCCTTTATCGCCGAATACGACGCCCTTCCCGAAGTAGGACACGCCTGCGGACACAACCTCATCGGTACCGCCAGTCTGTCCGCCGCTGTCGCGGTGGCGAATGGGATAGGAGAATTGCCGGGTTCTGTTCTTCTCATCGGAACTCCAGCCGAAGAGGGAGGGGGAGGAAAAATCATTCTCGAAGAGCGCGGGGCATTCGATGACGTAGACGCGGCGATGATGTTCCACCCCTCGGGGAGCAATCAGCTGTGGAAGTACGCTATGGCCAGCAGAATAGTGAAGATAGAGTTTTTTGGTAAAGCTGCCCACGCGGCGAGCTCTCCAGAGATGGGGATCAACGCTCTGGATGCGACAATTCAAACATTCAACAACATCAATGCCTTACGGCAACACATGCGATCGGATGTTCGTATCCACGGGATAATCCTCGACGGGGGCAGAGCTCCAAATATAGTTCCCGATTACTCTTCTTCGCTTTTTTACGTTCGATCTCTTGACGACGATTACTGCAAAGAAATGGTAAAGAAGGTAAAAGACTGTGCATCCGGGGCGGCCGCCGCAACTGGGGCGAGATTAAGCTTCAGTGAGAAGGAGGCTTATAAAACGCTAAAAACGAATCGACCCCTCACAGAATCTTTTCAGAAAAACTGCGAAAGCTTGGGAATTATATTTGACGAGACCGAACCTTACGATGATATCGGCTCTACTGACATGGGAAATGTGAGCCACCGTACCCCCTCGATTCATCCCTATCTATCCATAGGAGAAAAAGGTTTGGTGTACCACTCTCAAGACTTCGCCGATGCGGCGAATTCACCTCAAGGGTATGAAACGATGCTACTGGCTGCCAAGGCTCTGGCCGGTACAGCCGTGGACTTCCTTTTTGATATGGACTTGCAAAAACAGGTGAAAAAAGATTTCACCGGGTAGACTCCTTCCAATATCAACACCCGAGTAAAAGCGGCAAATCCAAGCAACACTCACTCTACATTTTTTCCAAAAACATGTATAAATAGGACATGGACTTTGAAGTACAATCGGAAATAGGAACTTTGAAAAAGGTGCTGCTGCACCGGCCGGGGCTGGAGATCGAGCAGCTGAGCCCCCGTTATCTGCCGGAGATGCTGTTCGAAGACATCCCGTGGCTGAAGAAGATACAGGAGGAGCACGACGCCTTCGCCGCGACGCTGCGGAGCAAGGGGGTGGAGGTGTGGTACTACCATGATCTGCTGCGGGAGGTGTGTCGACTCGAGGAGGCACGGAACGAGCTCATCGACGAGGTGATGCGGGAGTGCCGTATCGGAGATGAGGGGCTCAAGGGAGATGTGAGACGGTACCTGGAAGCTCTGGATCCCGAGAAATTAGCCGAAGTGTTGATTACCGGTCTACGGAAGAGAGAACTCCATCCAGAGGACGGGAGCAGGCTGGCACACTTCATCAAGGACGCCCATCCCTTCTACATCAACCCCCTGACCAACCTCTACTTCGCCCGCGACCCCGGGGCGATGATCGGACGGAACCTGTCGATAAACGCGATGAAGGCCCCCGCCCGGGCCCGGGAGGCGAAAATACTGGAGGCGATCTACCGGCATCATGAAAACTTCAGCCAAGACCCGCCGGAGCTGCTCTATCAGCCTTCGGACCTTGACAGCATAGAAGGCGGTGATATCCTGGTCCTAGGACCGGATACGGTGGCCGTCGGCTGCAGCGAGAGAAGCAGCACCGAGGGGATCGAGAGACTGGCGCGAAGATTGCTGCACCGGGGCTATCGCACGGTACTGGTGATCCAGATCCCCTTTCGGCGTGAATATATGCACCTGGATACGGTCCTCACCATGGTCGACCGGGACGCGTTCTTCGTGTTTCCCGATATCCGGCGCAAAGTTTCGATGTTTCGTCTCACCATGCAAGGAGACGAGGAGCTGCGGGTCAGCCCGCTGGATTCTTTGGAGGAGGCGCTGAAGGAGGCGCTGCACTTGCCGGCGGTCCGGATCATCGAAAGCGGGGGTGACGACGACCTGACCGCTGCTCGAGAGCAGTGGAACGACAGCACCAATACCCTGGCCCTGGCCCCGGGCCGGGTAGTTACTTACGATCGGAATACCGCCTCCAACGAGATCTTGAGAAGAAACGGCATCGAGGTGGTTGAGATCGAAGGCTCGGAGCTGGTTCGCGGTCGCGGCGGGCCGCGCTGTATGAGTATGCCCCTGCTGAGGGAGGAAGTATGAAGTATATAAAGCTCGGAAACAGCGGATTGAGGGTTTCGGATTTTTGCCTCGGTACCATGACCTTCGGTCACGGGACCGAGGAGCGAGAGGCCGAACGAATCGTCACCTACGCATTTGAGGAGGGGGTGCGGTTTTTCGACACCGCCGACTCCTACTCCGACGGCGAGTCCGAGAGGATGCTGGGAAAGGCGCTGCGGGGAAGGCGGCACGAGGTGGTGGTGGCCACCAAATTCAGCAACCCCATGGGCGAAGGGATAAACGACTCGGGCTGGTCGCGCCTGCATGTGATGCGCGCCGCCGAGGAGAGCCTGCGCCGTCTGGGGACCGACTATATCGATCTGTACTACGTCCATCACACCGACGACCAGACCCCCACCGAGGAGATGCTCCGAGCCCTGGATGATCTGGTCCGTCAGGGCAAGGTGAGGTACCTCGGAGTCAGCAACTTCGAGAGCTGGCGGCTGGCCGAGACGCTCTGGCAAGCGGAGTCTTCGCGATTGGAGAAACCGATTGCCTACCAGGCGCCTACAGCCTGGTCTTGAGGGACCTAGAGGAGGAGCTCTTGCCCTATATGCGGCGGCGGGGGCTCGGCTTGGTGGCGTACTGGAATCTTGCCGCCGGCTTTCTCTCCGGAAAGTACCGCCCCGGGATGAGGGAGGTTTCCGGCTCCAGGTCCGAGGAGGGGTGGCTCTTTCCCTACGAGCACTTTCACCCCCAGGCTGACGAGGTATTGCGCAGTCTCCTGGATGAGGCGGACAAATTGGCGGTCAATCCCGCGGCGATGGCCATCGCCTGGGTCAAGGCAAAGACCGGCGTGACGTCCACCCTGGTCGGCGCACGAACCCTGGAACAGCTCAAAAGCAGCCTCGAAGCGGACAGGCTGGAGTTGCCCGAGGAGGTAGTGGAGAGGCTGGACTCGGTCTCCGAACTATCCGCCCGCTATCCCCGCTGGATGGAGGAGGGGCAGACCGCCAGACGGGAAGGGGCCATCTCCATAGAGTAAAATTATCCGGGAGGCTGAGTGATGAAGTATCATTTAAAACAGCGGTTAAAAAAAGGAGAGACCGTGTTCGGGAGTTTTCTCTCCTTCCACGGCGCCGATGCCGCGGAGATCATGGCTCTGGCGGGTTTCGATTTTCTGGTGATCGACACCGAGCACGGACCCTGGTCGCCGGAGACGGCGCTGGAGCTGGTTCGCGCCGGCGATGTTCGCCGGGTACCTTCGGTCGTCAGAGTTCCCGACTCGGCGCCGGAGTCGATACTCAAGGTCTTGGACATCGGTGCGGTGGGGGTGCAGGTGCCCCAGGTGAACACGGTGCAGCAGGCGGAGGGGATAGTTCGATCCGCCCATTACCATCCGATCGGCCGGCGGGGTTTGGCGATGCCCAGGGCGGCGGATTACGGCGCCTTGGGGGTGTCGGAGTACTTTCAACGCAGCGCCGAGCAAACCCTGGTAGTAGCCCAGTGCGAAAGCACGGAGGGTTTGGAGCAGCTCGAAGAGATCGTCCAGGTCCCCCATCTGGATGTACTGTTTCTCGGTCCCTTCGACCTGTCTCACTCTTTGGGGGTACCCGGGGAGGTGGAACACCCCAAAGTCAAGGAAGCTGAGAAAAAGGTGGTACAGCTCTGCAAGAAGTACGGCAAGACGGCGGGGATCTTCGTGGTCGACGCGGCCTCCGCTCGGCGGCGGGTGGAGGAGGGGTTCCGGTATATATGTCTGTCGATGGACTCGCTGCTGCTGGCCCAGGTGGCCAAGGCGGAGCTCTACGCGGCCCGGGACGAGTAGCTTCGGATGGCCCCATCTCTCTTCTGGTACGACATAGAGACCTTCGGCAAGGATCCCCAGCTTGACCGGATCGCCCAGTTCGCCGGCATCAGGACCGACGACAGGTTCGAGCCCCTCGAAGAGCCGATCGTCCAGTATGTGAGCCCCGCTCCGGACTACGTGCCCAACCCCCAAGCCTGCTTCGTCACCGGTATCACCCCGCAGGAGGCCTTGAAAAAGGGACAGCCCGAGTACGAGCTGGCCGAAAGGATTTTTAAAGAGTGGACCCGGCCGGGCACCTGCGTGCTCGGCTTCAACAACATCAAGTTCGACGACGAGTTTATGCGGAACCTCTTCTACCGAAACCTCTTCGACCCCTACGTCAGAGAGTACGCGGGCAACAACAGCCGTTGGGATCTGATCAACGTAATGCGGGCGGCCCGAGACCTTCGTCCCGAGGGGATCAACTGGCCGAGCCGGGACGATGGAAAGACCGGTTTTCGTCTCGAGGAGCTCTGCGCCGCCAATGGAATCGAGCATCAGAACGCCCACGACGCCCTATCCGACGTGCGGGCGACCATCTCCCTGGCCAAGCTTCTGCACGAAAAACAGCCGAAGCTGTTCAAATTTCTCTTTGCCCACCGAAGCAAGCAAAAAATCTCCTCGTTGATAGACCTGCAGCACCGAAAGCCGCTGCTTTACACTTCGGGGATTTTCAGCCGCCCCGAGGGATCCACGACGGTGGTCGTCCCCGTGACGGTGGACCCGCGGAACCGTAACGCGGTTCTGGCCATTGACCTCCGTTATGACCCCCGTCCGGTGATCGATCTGTCGGTGGAGAGAATAAGGGCGAGACTTTTCGTGCCAAAGGAGGAGCGGGACGAGGAGCGAATTCCCTTGACGGCGATACCTATCAAC
>DSBN01000351.1 GCA_011046055.1 Sediminispirochaeta sp.
ATATAGTTCCACACTCCCCGCCGGAGATCGCGATCCCAGCTGCCGGTGACTATCTCGTCATCCGACCAAATCCCAGGCCCCCTCATGGAGACGGTGTTGACCACTCCGTCGTTCTCCCACCATACGGATGGATCCCGTCCGCAGATCGCCGGAAGGTCGGTACGCGAGCCCATATACCTCGCCGCGGGCTTCAAAGCCAGACTCATCCCCCGCTCCGGTACATGAGCGCTCCCCTCTCCATTCGGGATGGTACGGCTGGTAGCCCAGCTGAAGTAGTAGACCTTCTCCGAAGCGGCGGCCCTCCTGTTCAGCTGGGCCGCCCCCTGGGGACTCAAGTCCCAGTAAGCCAGGTCACGGACCTCCATCCAGTCGCCGCGATGAATTCTTCTTTGGATATAATCCTCCAAGCTCTCACCCTCCGGCAGCCCCTCCTGCCAGTGCTCAAGCTGCAAGTCGAGAAAAGGCTCCTCCTTCCGCAGACTGGAGAGCAGCAGCAGTTGAGCGGTTATTTTTCTAAAAATGCTCGGATTTCTGAATCGCCCGACCAGAGTCGTACCGTCGTGGGGTGTCGCAACGGTGGTCACGCTCTTCACCCAATCCTTGCCACCTGCAAAAAGGAAGGAGGCTTCTCTGCCCGAGCGCTGACGCTCGGCTTCATCACCGTGCTCCAGCAGCTGCACCAAGAGGCGGGCGGTCTGTCCGCCCATGCTGTGACCGAAGAGATGGACCTGCTTTGACTCGCCCGTCCGCGGGTCAATCTCGCCCCATTCGGGAAAGACTCCAGGGTAGTAGCGTCCGTACCTACCGTGTCCGGCCTTCGTCGAATGGGCCTCTCCGTAGTCCACCCTCCCCCCCTTGATGAAGGCGTAGAGTTCGCAGGCTCGGTCCCAATTGGATGAAATCGGTCCCACCCGGGCAGCATGAACCCGGAAACCTCGGTCTCGCAACTCACCTGCAAGATCGACACTGCCTCCCCAATAGGGCAGGTCAAAAATTGCGTCGCTGCCAAAACCCAGGAAGCCGTGGATCAAAACCACCGGTACCTCACTGCCGCTTTTGGACTCGTCGACACCGTCGCTGAGGCAGGAGAGAAGAGGAACGAGGGCAAGGAGCAGTGGAAGAAGTTTTACTTTTGCCATACCAGTATTGTAGCTTAAAAACGGTGCTCTTCCCAGAAGGGGCTGAGCTTATATGTTGCCAACTCGCCGATCTTGGGCCATAATACACACACTAATATGAAATTGCCTTTAAGGCAATTTTCATAGTTTCGGTTGCCGCGAAGCGGCATGAGAGAATCGCAGGGAAACCACATGGCGTAAGGAGAAGAGCATGTCCGAAAGAGTTTTAGTTATCAATCCCGGTTCAACTTCGACCAAGATCGCCGTCTTCGAAGGGTCGAAGGAGATTCTCAACGAGACCATCCGCCACGACGCGGCGGAACTATCCCGTTTTGAATCGATCACCGATCAGTACGATTTTCGATCGGATATAATCAAAGAGAGCCTCAGCAAAGAGGGAATCGCACCGGACGGTTTCGACGCGGTGATAGGTCGAGGGGGGCTTCTGAAACCCATCCCCGGCGGAGTCTGGGAGGTGAACGAAAAGATGCGCCAGGACCTCCGGCGCGGCGTCAGTGGTCAGCACGCCAGCAACCTGGGTGGTCTGATCGCCCATGAGATCGCCGAAGCCTCCGGCGCCCCCAGCCTCATCGCCGACCCGGTGGTGGTGGATGAACTGCATGAACTGGCCCGTCTTTCAGGACACCCTGAGCTGCCCCGGATGTCGATTTTTCACGCCCTCAATCAAAAGGCCGTAGCCCGGAGGGCCGCCGAAGAGCTGGGTCAGAGCTACGAAGAGACCTCCTTCATTGTGGCTCATATGGGCGGAGGCGTCTCCGTGGGGGCTCATAAAAACGGCCGGGTCATCGATGTAAACAACGCCCTGAATGGTGAAGGACCTTTCTCACCGGAGCGTTCGGGTACCCTGCCGGCGGGACAGCTTGTGGAGCTCTGTTTTTCGGGAACCTACGAAAAGAAACAGATAATGAAAATGCTCAAGGGCCAAGGAGGCTTCATGGCCTACTTGGGAACCGCCGACGGACGAGAGGTCGAAGAACGTGCTTCCGGAGGGGACAAGGAGGCCCAATTGGTCTTCGAGGCCATGGCCTACCAGGTAGCCAAGGAGATAGGCGCCCTCTCGACGGTACTGCGGGGCCGTATCGACGGCATCATTCTCACCGGCGGCTTGGCCTACAGCGAGCATCTGAACGAGATGATCAAAGAGCGGGTAGCTCACCTGGGGAAGGTCTTGGTGTATCCCGGGGAGGGCGAAATAGAAGCCCTGCGCGACGCGGCTCTCCGCGTGCTGAGAAACGAGACCAAAGCCCAAGAGTACGAGTAGCAGCTCTTTCATAGCCTCTGGTCACTCACTCGAGGGGATGCTAAGCATATTCAGCACAAGCAGCGCATCCCACACAATATACCGCGGTTCTATTGATATATGGCCTCAAATACCTTATCCTAAAAAAGGAGTAAGAGGTGAGCCATGTTAGTTGAAGCAGAAATATGGACGGTGGCGCGGACCGATCAGGGAAACGCGGTGCTGGTTCGGCCGTTGGGCGCCGAAGTAGCGGTACCGATATTTATCGGCCAGCTGGAGACTCAGTCCATCCTCATCGGTATGGGCAATGTTCCGATGCCGCGTCCTCTGACTCACGACCTTTTTCTCTCCCTCCTCAAGCAGCTCGAAGTAGAGCTGGAAAGGATCGAGATATCGTCGCTGAAGGAGGGGACTTTTTTTGCCAAGCTCGTCCTCTCCCACGATGAATCAACGCTCCACATCGACGCCCGCCCATCCGACGCGATGGGTATCGCCGTGAGACACAAGTGCCCCATTTTTATCGAAGAATCGGTGGTCGATGAGGCGGGTATTCCACTGAGCTCGATCAGCGAACAGCCAATAGAAACGGAACTCAACCCTGCTCACAAAGAGAAGGAGGAGTTGGAGAAGCAGCTGGAGGCTGCGGTGGCCGAGGAGAATTACGAGGAGGCCGCTCGTATCCGGGACAAACTCCAAGAGTTGGAAGATAATTCATAATACAGGAATCTTTCAGAGGTCCGTAGAGGCGAAGGACCAATAAAGATAACGCAAAGCAATCACCACTAGGAGTCGGCATGAGCCCTTCGAAGAAACACGGTTTTCACATCTCCCGATACAGTCGGGAGAAATACGCGGTCAGCGAGAATCTCTTCAGCAAAGAGGGGCATCTGCTCGTTGCGGATTACCCAGCTATAGTAAAATTAGCCTCCCAAATCAACGAACAGCGGGACCTGCACAAATATCCGGAAGCCCGGGTCTCCGCCGCCGAACTCTACGCTCTCGGCCTGATCCACGAAATATTCCACTACATCATAGAGGTCTACCAGGACCAGATCGACAAGGATCTCTTCACCCAACTCAGAGATGAGCTGACCCGGCACTTCGACCAAACTCATATTCTGCAGCTGGAGGAGTATTTCAAGAAGGACTACAGCACCGGGTCGGATGATCGGGATGTGACTATAGAACCCGAAGGGCCCGAGCTGCTGGAAGAGATCGTACTCTTATGGATCACCAACCAGAATCCGGCTATACGCAACTACAAGGAGCTGCTGGACGACACCGCCTTGACCATTGAAACCCCATACCAACAAGTGATCAAGCGGCTCTATCTGGAGCTGGACCGGTTCCCCTCCGTCGAAGATTCGTCTCTCAACTTGATCGATTTCTTGCTGATCCCCGCCCACGAGGCACCGGAGAGCTTACTGTCCCAGCTGAACTTCATGGTCACCCGCTGGCGCAAGCTGCTGGGACCCTACGCGGAGCTCCTCATGCGCAGCATAGACTATCTGCGCGAAGAACATCGCCCCGTCTTCCCCCCGGGCCCTGGACCGAGCCGAGAAGCCGACTATCGGTATCTTGAACAGGAGTACGAAGCCTTCAGCCGCGACACCCATTGGATGCCCGAGGTAGTCTTGATCGCCAAGAGCACCCTGGTCTGGATGGACCAGCTGAGCAGGCAGTACGGTCGTTCGATTCACCGGATAGACTTGATACCCGACGAGGAGCTGGACCTCCTGGCCGAACGAGGTTTCAACGCCCTTTGGCTGATCGGACTCTGGGAACGAAGCGTCGCCTCGAAAACCATCAAACGCTCCTGCGGCAACCCCGAGGCTGAAGCCTCGGCCTACTCGCTCAAGAGGTACGATATTGCCGAGGAGCTGGGCGGCTGGGAAGCCCTGCAGCAGCTCAAGCTCCGCTGCGCCCAGCGGGGAATCCGCCTGGCCAGCGACATAGTCCCCAACCACACCGGAATCGACGGCGATTGGGTTTTTGATCATCCCGACTGGTTCCTGCAGCTGCCCGAGCCCCCCTACCCCTCCTACAGCTACCAGAGCCAAAACCTGTCCCCCCGACCGGACATAGGCGTCTATTTGGAGGACCACTACTACGATCGTACCGACGCGGCCCTCACCTTCAAGTGGACCCGCTTTCAAACCGGCGAGACCCGCTATATCTACCACGGAAACGACGGTACCTCCATGCCCTGGAACGACACGGCCCAGTTGGACTTCCTCAACCCCCAGATGCGGGAAGCTCTGATCCAGACCATCCTCCACGTGGCCCGGAACTTTCCTATTATCCGCTTCGACGCGGCGATGACCCTGGCCCGCAAGCACATCCACCGTCTGTGGTATCCCGCTCCCGGCAGTGGCGGAGACATCCCCAGCCGATCCCGTTATGGAATGAGTCAAAATGAGTTCTACCGACTGATGCCAAAGGAGTTCTGGCGTGAGGTGGTCGACCGAGTAGCGGCGGAAGCGCCGGGCACCCTACTCTTGGCGGAAGCTTTCTGGATGATGGAGGGCTTTTTCGTACGAACCTTGGGTATGCACCGCGTCTACAACAGCGCCTTCATGAACATGCTCAAAAACGAAGAGAACGAGAAATACAAGAACACCGTCAAAAACACCATCAGTTTCGACCCGGAGATTCTCAAGCGATTCGTGAACTTCATGAACAACCCCGATGAGGAGACCGCCGTCGCCCAATTCGGTGATGGCGACAAGTACTTCGGGGTCTGCACCATGATGGTCACCATGCCCGGACTGCCGATGTTCGGCCACGGTCAGATCGAGGGTTTTCGCGAGAAGTACGGCATGGAGTACCGGAAGGCTTACTGGAACGAAAGCCCCAACCAAGCTCTGATCGAGGGGCACTACCACAGGGTCTTTCCGCTGATGAAGAGACGTTACCTGTTCGCCGATTCGGAAAATTTCCGACTCTTCGACCTCCACCAGGACAACGGAGGGATCAACCACAACGTCTTTGTCTACAGCAACCGAGTCGCCGGAAGAGCCTCGCTGGTAGCCTACAACAACGCATACCCCTCGGCGGCCGGACGGGTCTGGTACAGCAGCCCCTTCGCGGTGAAAGCCCCCGATGGGAATAAACATGTGGAAAACACCTCTC
>DSBN01000385.1 GCA_011046055.1 Sediminispirochaeta sp.
ACGAATAGGTGGCGATGGAGGAGATCTCCAGAAAGACAAAGAGGTTGAACAGGTCTTGGGTCATCACCAGCCCCTGCGCGCCCAGAATCACCATCAGAAAGAGCACCATTGTGGTGACGCTCTCGGCGGCGAAACGGCGAAACAGCACAACCGCCGCTCCCAGGGCTGCCAGGTTGCCGAAACTGAGGAAAAACGCCTCCTCCAATCCGAGCCGTAGGGCTATGGACAGGGGCGGAGCGAATCCGGCGGTGAAAATCATGCTCTCCGCGTCGGTCGCCGCCGCCGTATACAGCCAGTAGCCCGACAGGGCGGTCATCGCCGCCACCGCCGCGTATACCAGGAGCAGCGACAGTCCGCGTCCTATTTTGTCGAAGAAGGAGATAAAAAAGGCTACCGCCAGGGGTATTATAAGTAGATAAATTGGACTTACCATTTGAGCTCCTTGTAATCACCGATGTTGAGTGACTTCTTCTCGCGAAACATACCGACCGCGTAGGTGAGCATCAATGCGGTGATGGCCAGACCGATGACGATCGCCGTCAGCACCAGCGCCGAGGGGATCGGGTCGACCACCTCCAGACCGGCGCGGGCCTTGTCCACCGCCCCGTCAATAATCGGAGCCGTACGTCCCGGAAGATATCCAATCGAGACAATGACCAGGTGGATCCCGGTGTCTATTATAGAAAAACCAATAATGATTTTGATGAGGTTGCTGCGGGTCAGCATGCCCCATACCCCGATCAAAATCAGGGCGAAACCTATTACAGTGCCCAGCGTCATAGCTCCTCCTCGGATTTCATAGTCTCCAGAATGTTGGTCAGCTCAGTACCGACCTTCAGTCCGACCAGCGAATAGATCACCGGAATCGCTCCGGCGCTGAGGAGATTGCCCAACTCCCCGAGGGGCAGTATCCGGTTGTCCAGAAATCCGCCGGCCAAGACCAGGCCGACCACCCCGATCACCACGTAGCTGAATCCCGACAACGACTCGACCAAACCCAATACGGTGTGGTTGAGGTGTAGGGAGACCCGGGAGAGCATCACCAAGAGCATCGCCGAGGCGATCACCACACCGCCCTGAAAACCTCCACCGGGAGTCAGGTGACCGTGGAGAAAAATATAGACGCCGAAGAGCATCAGCAGGGGAAAGAGCAGCATCGACCCGGACATTAGGAGTTCCGAGGCCGGACGCGGGCTGTTCCCGGCCGAACCCGATTCATCGGTACCCGCCGCAGCGGCGGACTCTTCCTCGTCCCGCTCATCCCGCCGCAGCAGAAAACCCACACCGGCGGTGGCGATGAACAGCACCGTTACTTCACCCAGGGTATCGAGCCCTCGATAGGTGACGATCACCGAGGTGACCAGGTTCGCCCCGCCGAGCTCGTCGGGCCCTTTTTCGGCGTAGTGCCGAGCCACCGGGGAGAGCTCCTGAAAGGGATGAATTTCCGTGATAAAGGGAAGCAGCGCCATCGCCAGCAGCACCACCGCGAAGGCGGCAAAAATTCGTCTAAGCATCGACATCCTCCTCCTCAGTACCGCGCAGGCGGTTGATCCGTTTCAAAGCCAGCAGAAAGACCACGGTGGTCAGGCCCGAGCCGATAGCCGCCTCGGTCATGGCCACATCCGGGGCCGCCAGCAGAATGTAGATAATGCTGGCCAGAAGGCTGATCACTCCGGAAGCGATGATCGCCGAGAGGATATTGCGGCTGTAGATCGCGTAGACCGCGGCGAAAACCATCAACACTCCAAAAACGGCAATTATATAGACACTCATTCGCAACCTCCCTCTTCTCCGGCTTCGTCGTCGGACAGACAGTCCCGAACCGAACCCTCGGCCAGGGGGATACCCCTATGGTGGGCCGCCCGGGCCAGCACATGGGAAGAAATGGGGTTGGTGAAAACTATGAACAGCACCAGCAGCAGGATTTTCCCCAGCCAGTCTGGGTTGGCCAGACCAATACCCAGGAGAAAAAGAATGCTGCCCAGCGTCGTAGCCTTGGTCCCCGCCTGCATTCGGTTGTAGACATCGGGCATACGGATGATGCCAATGGCCGCCAGCAGCAGGAAGACCGCCCCGACGACGGAGAGCAGACCGCCTATAAGTTCTAAGTCCTGCATTACAGCCCCCTTTCGATGAAACGAGCGATGGCTACGACCCCCAAAAAGCTCACCAGAGCGTAGACCATAGCCACATCGATGTAGATGACCCGGCCGAGAAAAAAAGCGGCCGCGGTGATGATAGAAATAGAAGTGATGGTCATCCCGTCCAGCGCCACCACGCGATCGGTGGGGTCGGGCCCCTTGAGCAGCCGCAGGAAAGCGACTACCACCGCTAACAGCGCGATGGCCGTGGCAATGTAAAAGAGTTGATTAGCCAAAGATCACCTCCAGATATCTTTCGAATTTGCTGACGATGTTCCGCGTCGTCTCTTCGATATTGCGAGCGCGTACATCGATCCAGTGTATATAAAAGTATTCGTCCTTGGTCTCAACGGTGATGGTACCGGGAGTGAGGGTGATGGAGTTGGCCAGCGCCAACCGTCCCATCCGGCTGTTGAGCTTTGTTTTGACCTTCACAATCCCCGGATGGATGGGAAGCTTGGGGTGCAGTACCCGGAAAGCCACGTCGAGGTTCGATTTGAGCAGCTCGAACAGAAAGACGAAGAGGTAGGCGATCCCCCAAATGAGCGCTTTCGGAGTCAGCCTCATCTCGGAAAAAATCGGGATACTTCCGAAGGGAAAAAGTGAAATCAGCGCGCTGACAATGGCTCCGGCGATGAGCTCTTCCCTGCTGAAAGGCGCAGACAGCAGAAGCCATATGGCGAGCAAAAATGCGAAGAGCAGAAGCCGACCGCTTAGCTTTTTCATGAATATCCTCCCAATAATATCTATAAAGACTCGTTTGTAATAAGTATTGTGAAGTTCCGTCGATTATTGCAATATCTCGGAGTATGTATTAGTAGCATAATAATGATTGTATTATATATAAAAAATTAGATTTGTCCATGATAAAAACAGTAAAATTACAATTTTTGTGAGCTATTAAAGCCAAAAAAATGACAGAAACCGAGAAAACCACTACAATCACTACAATGGGGAGAAAAACGCTCTCTCGACAAGCTTGTGATATGAGAAAGTTGATTCTCCTGGTGCTACAAGGTCATCGGACGCCGGGAGGCTCAGTCTGATTCTTAGTCCTCGTCGATCCGCTGGACCCGCCCCACCTGTCCGTCCCGCAGCCGCACCTTGATACCATGGGGGTGGTGGCGCGAGTTGGTCAGTATCCGGTCCACTATCCCTTCGGTGAGCGCCCCGAGTCAGCACTTGCGTGCCTTCGAACCGCTGCCGCCGAGAAAGACCGATGCTCCCAGCAGGTACCCCAAATCGTACCAAGGCCCTGAGTTGGGTATCGCGTAGATCTCGTAATCGGTGAACAGACTCCCGATAAAGCTGAACATGATCAGAAAGCCGTGCAGCAGTCCATGAAAAAACCCGGGCGGATCCTTCACCACCCCCACTTCGTGGGTGGCGCAGGAGGCCAGCAAGCCTACCGCCAGTACGATTAGTGCAAGCAGCGCCGATCGGCGCTTTTGCCGGCTCAGAATTTTCATGACCAAACCCTCCATTTTCTTTTTTGAGTTTGACACTATGACTACTAGAGTCTATCATTAATTACAGCCTGCGCTTCTTTTAAATGGGGTTAAGACATGAAAATCAGGAAGAAACTTTTTTTTGCCATCCTCGCGGCCATTTTGGTGATGGTCCTCTACAGCCTGGGATTCGGCTACTTCCAGTTTTCCGGTATCCGTGAGAAAACCCTGGCCGACAAGGCACAGATCCTGGAGACGGAGCTGGACAACGCCCTGAAGGCCAAAAACGACGTCTGGCTCACCAACGCCCTTCAGATTGCCAACAACCCCATCATCCAAGAAGCCATGGCCCAGGGGGACCGACGGACCGCCATCGATTTTCTACAACGGTACTCCGAGATTTTCCGTGAACACACCACCTTCAACAACGTGCAGGTGCACCTGATCGACGCGGATCTGAAGTCCTTCGTCAAATCCTGGGCCCCCGAAGATTACGGGGAGGTCCTCTCCTACTCCCACGCCTACGGCGAAGTTTTTTCCACCGGCGCCCCCTTGGTGACCCCCGAGGTCTCGCCCAAAGGTATGCGGCTCAAAGGCATCTTTCCCGTACGCTCACAGGGGCAGCTGATCGGTATGGTGAACTTCGAGGGCGGACTCAACTCATTGAAACGGTCGATGGAGAAGAACGATATCCACTTTCTCTACTTTTTGTCAGACGAGCACCTGGAGATCGCCCAAGATCTGCAGGGGAACGCGCGGATGGACGGCTACACCCTCAGTCAAAGCGACGTCAACGAAGACTTCCTCCAGTACGCCCAGGAGCGTCTCGACCTGGAACAGGCATTGGAGAGCTACGCCTTTGATGCCGACTACCTCATCATCGCCCGAGAGATCAAGAGCTTCTCCGGGGCAAACATGGGTGTCTATTTGGTAGCTCAGGAGAACCGTATCGTCACCGAGCTTCTGGGAGAAAATCAGTACCTGCTGATCAGCCTGATCCTCAGCACCTTCGGCCTCTTTCTCCTTCTGGCGCTTATCCTACAGCTATGGATTGGAAAAACACTGGTCAAGCCGATACGACTTTTCGCCGAATCCATGCATGACATCGCCTCCGGTTCAGGAGACCTGACCGGACGTATCGAAATCGGAGGCCAGGACGAAGTGGGTGATCTCGCGACGGGCTTCAACCGTTTCACCGACACCTTACGTGAGATCGTGGTCCGGGTCAAAAATTCGGTGAGACTGACCAACGACGAGATGCAAAACGCGGTCAGCAGTACCAACGAGACCGCCTCCGCGGTCAACGAGATCACCTCGAGCATCGAGTCGGTGACCGGGTCGGTGGACAAGCTTCAAGAAAATATGAACCTCAGTACCGAAAAAATGGGCACCGTACTGAGTGCCTCTCGCGACTTGAAGGACCAGATATCCACCCAGGTTTCCGCCATCGAGCAGACATCCTCCTCCGTGGAGGAGATCAACGCCCAGGCCGGCAATATCCGCCGGACCGCCGAGGAGAAGGCCGCCGAAGCCTCGCGACTATCCGAACAGGTCAACCAGAGCCGCAGTGACCTCGGCCAGGTGAAGGAGAAGGTCGACCTCCTGACACAGGGTACCGAGAAAATGATGCAGGCCGCCTCGATCATCAGCAACATCTCAGCCCAGACCAACCTGCTGAGCATGAACGCCGCCATCGAGGCGGCTCACGCCGGCGAATACGGAAGGGGCTTCGCGGTGGTCGCCGAGGAGATCCGCAGCCTGGCCGAAACCTCCGCGGAGAACTCGAAAAGCATCCGAGCCAACCTCAAGGAGAGCGTGGAACAGGTGAAAGAGCTCGCCTCCTCATTCGGCTCTACCGAAGAGGTCTTCGGCAAGGTCGAGCAGAACACCAC
>DSBN01000213.1 GCA_011046055.1 Sediminispirochaeta sp.
CCCTACAACAAGACCATACTCTCGGTGGTGAAGGACGTGGAGGCCATTGACGACCTAAAACGCCTGCTGGACAGGATCACCGGGGGGCTCGACCAGCCGGGAACCGGCATCCTCTTCACCGTTCCGATCGACTACGTGGCCGGCTTTATCGATTACAACGCCACCGACCAGGGGGAAGAGTAGTGATTTCCATAACAGAATTGCTTTCACCGGAGTGCATCAAACTCGAGCTGAAGGAAAAGCGCAAAAAAAAGGTCATTCTCGAACTCAGCAAACTGTTGGAGCAGGCGGGAAAGGTAAATGACGCCAAGGCGCTGTCGAAAAAAGTTATCCAACGCGAGGCAATGGCCTCCACCGGAATCGGCCACGGCATCGCCATACCCCACTGTCTCACCGACATGGTCGACCAGACGGTGATGGCCTTCGGGATCTGCCGGCAGGGTATCGCCTTCGACGCGGCGGACAACCGTCCGGTGAAACTGATCTTTCTACTCGCCGGGCCGCCCTCGGCGACCTCCGAACACCTGAAGCTGCTGAGCAAGCTCAGCCGGCTGCTCACAGAGGAGTCCTTTCGCAACAGGATTTACGAGGTCGAGACTCCGCGGCAACTGATCGAACTCTTCCGCCAAGGGGAGGAGGCATAGGGATGACCTCTTCCTTCAAATGGACCTTGACCAGAATCGTGCTCACCAGCCTCTATCTTTTCGCCGGCTGGATGCTCTTTACCGGGAGCACCAATCTCCAGACCATGGCTACCGGGGCGGCTTTTTCACTGCTCATCGCCCTGACCACTTTCAAGCTCTTCATCGACGACGACGAGGCCGCCCGACGGACCCTGATCCCCCGCTTGCACTGGCTGGTGGTCTACCTCTTCCTGCTGGTGTATAAGGTCTATCTGTCGAGTTTTCAGACCGCCCTCGCGGTTCTGCGCAACGATTATAATCCCCGGGTAGTTCACTTCCGCACCCGGTTGAACTCCGACATCGCCCGCAGCGTGGTGGCCGGATCGATAACCCTCACTCCGGGGACGATCACCCTGGAGCTCACCGACGACCACCTGGTGGTTCACTGGCTCCAGTCGACTACTACCCACAGCAGATTCGCCGGCAATATTATAAAGGGCAGCATGGAGGCGATCCTCAAAAAGGTTTGGATATAAATATGATACCGAGCGCCGATATGATGATTGAATGGATGATCGCCTTCCTCTTGGGCTCCTGTTTGGTTGGCCTGGTCCGAATTGTGATCGGCCCCAGCGCCGCCGACCGACTCACCGCGCTGAACCTGGTCGGTTCGCAGGTGATCGCCCTGCTGGTGCTGATCGCCCAGCGCGCCGGTTCGACTCAATACCTGGACGTGGCCATGGTCTACGCGGTTTTCGGATTTTTGGGCCTATTGGCCTTCACCCGCTACCTCTCGGGGAGGAGGAAGTCAGATTGAACTACTTGGCCGCGCTATTTTTCGTAGTGGGAATCTTTTTCGCCGTCACCGGGCATATCGGGCTGCTGCGGGCTCCGGACTTTTTCACTCGTCTGCAGGCCTCCTCGACCTGTAGTACCACCTCGGTCCTGTCGATACTGGTCGCCAGCATGATCATCTCCGGTCTCAGCCCCTTCACCGGACGAGTAGCCGCGATCACCCTTTTTTTCGCCATCAGCAGCCCGGTATCCACCCATATCATCGCCCGATACGCCTGGGAAGAGGGAATCGTGCCCTGGAGGCGGCTCAAATGACGGATTTTTTCCTGGAAGCCCTCCTGTTTGTGATCCTGCTCACCGGAACCCTGTCGCTGCTTTTCCGCGATCTCTTTGTCTCGGTGATTCTGCTGGCTATCTTCAGCTTTCTCTCGTCGCTGCTGTTCTATGTGGCCCACGCTCCCGACGTGGCAATCACCGAGGCCGCCGTCGGCGCGGGTGTCACCACCCTGATCTTCGTCTGGGCGGTGAAAGCCTCGAGCCGCGCCACCGGCGAGTCCGGAAGCATCCGCCTCAGCCTGGGCCAGATCGGGGACCTGGTTTTGGTTCTGTTCCTGGGAGCTCTACTCTACTTCATCCTACCTCCGCTGGAAGGGGGGCCGGAGCTTATGCGGGACTTCCTCACTCACAACGGCTACCGAGACACCGGGGCGTTCAATCTGGTCAGCGCGATCTACCTTGGATACCGCGCCTTCGACACCTTCGGAGAGACCATAGTTTTGCTCTGCGCGGTGACCGGATCGATCTACTTCTTGTCTCGGCACGGATAAACAGGAACAAAAAGGAGAGAACCGTGCGCACCAAAACGGACATGCTCGACGTGACATCCCGGAAACTCGCCCCCTACGTACTGCTTTTCGGCTGCTATCTGATCAGCTATGGGCACCTCTCCCCGGGCGGGGGTTTTCAAGGGGGTGTTGTTTTGGCCTCCGGACTCATTCTCCCGGCTCTCGGCTGCCGCCCTCAGAGAAGGGAGGACCTGCTGTCCAACTACGCCCTGAACATCGGGGAAGCCCTCGGTTTTGTGGCCTTTTTTCTCATCGGTGTGGCTGGAATCGCCACCGCCGGCTACTTTCTCGCCGATCCCTTCTCCCAATCCGACTCCCCCCACGCCTGGTTTATCTTCATCTTGAACCTGGCGATCGGGCTGAAAGTAGGCGCGGGGATCGGGCTGCTGAGTCTGCTCTTGATCCGTGAATCTTTGGAGGACGAGGATGGCTAAGATTCTCATAGTGGGGCTTTTCTGTATCGGTCTGTGGGGTATCCTGGCTGGTCGGTCTCTCATCCGAAAAATCATCGGGCTGACCATTTTCAACAGCTCCCTGGTAGTACTGTTCATCATCTCCGGGCGCCTCGACGGGACCGCCGCCCCGCTTCTGACCATCCCCGGCGAGCCCCTGTTCGTCGACCCGCTTCCCCAGGCGCTGATGCTCACCGCCATTGTGGTCGGACTTTCGGTCACCGCGGTAGCTCTGATTCTGGCGGTGAAGCTGTACCGATCCTGCGGCACCTTGGATGTCCGGGAGATCGAGGACTGCATACATGAGTCTGAGCACTGACCTCACGGTCCTCCTGCTTCTGCTTGCCCCTCTCTCGGCGGCGGTTTTGAGCCTACTGGGAAAGCTCTTCTCTTCGCGGGGGGTGATCACTCCGGCCTTTATTCTCTGGCTCGTTGGTTCGATCTGGGCCTTGGTCGCCGCGGCTCCCTCGATTTTTTCCGGAGTGGCTCTGGAATACAGCGTGGGGGGCTGGCTCGAACCTTATGGCATCGGTCTGCGGGTCAACGGCCTGACCTGGATCGCCACCCTGACCGACATTGTCATCGCCTCCGCCGCCTGGCTCTGTACCCGCCGTTACCGTCGTTTCGACCCTCTGTTCTACTTCTTTTTCTTTTTGGCCCTGTTTTCGCTACAAGGCCTGTTGTGCACTAAGGATATTTTCAATCTCTTCGTCTGGTTCGAGGTACTCTCGCTGAGCTCGTTCATTCTGGTCGCCTACGACGGCAGCCTCAACGCCAAGCTCGCGGCATTCAACTACCTGATCATCAGCTCAATGAGCATCCTCTTTTTCCTGCTCGGAGTCTGGATCCTCTACCAGCTCTCGGGGGTGCTGGCCCTCGACCAGATGACTTTTCGCCTTGATGCCCTGCGGGCGAGGTCGACCCCGGATTAGCTTTCGGAATGGGGGAGCTCCATCTCTCGGCGGGGGTAGCCCTGGCGCTGATCAGCGCGGCGGTACTGACACGGGCGGCGGTCTTTCCCTTCCATATGTGGCTGCCGCCGGCGCACGCCGCCGCTCCCTACCCCGTCTCCGCCCTGCTGTCGGGTTTCGTTATCAAGGCCCCGATGCTCGCCCTTTGGCGGATTTTCGACTACCTCTCCTTCCCCGGTTTGTTGGACGGTCTGATCTGGCTCGGCGCAGCGGGTGCCCTTTGGGGGGTTATCGCGGCGATGGTGCAGCAGGACGCCAAAAAGCTTTTGGGCTACCATTCGGTCTCACAGATGGGCTACATCGTCGCGGCCTTCGGCTTCGGCGGACACCTGGGACGCAGCGCCGCGCTCTTCTACATCATAGCCCACGCCCTGTTCAAGAGTCTGCTCTTTCTCACCGTCGGCCATGTCACCAACAATGCCGGTTCACGCAACGTCTATCAGCTGCGGGGGCTCTTTCGTTTTTTTCCGGCCCATGGGCTTCTCTATTTGCTGGCTGCCGCTTCGATCGCCGGGGTCCCCCTGTTCGCGGGCTACACGGGAAAACTCCTCATCAGCGACGCCCTCGGCGCTCACCCGGCCTACTACCTGCTGCTGGCCGCCGGAGTCGGCACCGCCGCCTCTTTCACCAAGCTCTCGCTGATCTTTTTTGGAAAATCCAAAACCGAGCCCAGCATGCTGCTGGCCGCCAGTCCCGACGACGCCAGCAACTCATCGCTCCACTTCGCCGCCGCCCACACCGGGATGCTGATCATCGCCGCCGGCTGCGTGATAATGGGGATATTCCCCCAGTCGGTTCACCGATTCATCCTATTGCTCACCGAGCCAACCTTGAGCAACCTGGGGGAGATCACCTCCACCACCGAGCTGTCCCATTGGCACGAAGGCTACCACCTCGGAAAGGCCTTCCTTACCCTTGGATCTGGGGTAATCCTCAGCCTTCTGCTGCTCTCCACGTACGGCCGTAGATGCTCTCACCGAATTCGAGAGATGAGACTGGGGCTCAACGCCTCGCTGCGCTTGATAAGCCTCGGTTTTGTGGCCGCCGTACTTTTCGGTCTTCTGACCTATTAGGAGGAGGGGAAATGGAGCTTGCGCCGAACAACATCTACGTACTGGTCCTGATGCTGGCTCCTATTGCTGGTGCGGTTCTCATTCTTATAGGTAAAGTCCTGCCCCTCGGCTACTCCCTGCTTCCATCATTTCTGGTCTGGAGCGTCGGGACGGTATACGGCCTATTCAAGACATGTCCTACTGAAGGTGGTCCCGTTTCTATGTTCTACGTTTTCGGCGGATGGGCGGAGCCTTTCGGGATAGTACTGGAGCTCAACCGGATCAGCTGGGCCGCGGCGGGCCTCGGTTTTCTGATCGGTCTGGTACTGTGGCTCCACACCCGGGGCAGGGAGGCCTACGGTTCGAGTTTTTATTTGGTTTTATATCTGGTTTTCTTCTCTCTCCACGGAGTGCTCTTCTCCCGTGATCTGTTCAACCTCTTCGTCTGGTTCGAGCTCCTCTCCCTCTGCTCCTTCGTCCTGGTCGCCTACGATCACAGCCCCAGGGCGCTGATGGCGGCCCTGCGATACCTCTTTCTCAGTACCGTAAGTATTATTTTTTTCCTGCTCGGAATCTGGATATTCTACCGGCACGGCGGCTCGCCCTCTTTTAGCCAGGTCCAAGGATTCTTGGAGGGTCTCTCCACAGCTTCTCCGCGGAGTCTGCAGGCATCCTTGGCCATAGTGTTCATCACTGCGGGGATCATCACGCGCTCGGCGGTACTGCCCTTTCA
>DSBN01000329.1 GCA_011046055.1 Sediminispirochaeta sp.
CAGGTGGCGATCGAACTGGACCGCTGGATCGAGGACGGACAGCCCGAGTTTGACGAAGACAAGTTGGTCTGCCTGGATAGCATGGAAGACTACCGGGAGCAGGAGGCCGAGACGTCCTCGAGCTTTGCCTCCGAAGGGAGCCCTGCCGAACCGGTGGACCTGACGGTTGGTCAAGCCCATTCGGGTTCGGTTGCCCGTGGAGAGTCGAGCTACTATACGGTTCGTGTACCCGAGAGGGGGGATCTCAGTTTTCAGGTGGTGGGAATGAACGACTACGGCGAGCTCTATTCGTATGGAACCGATTCCGACTTCGAGGATTGGCTCAGCGGCTCGGAGGGGGTGGATATTGATCTGACCGAGTTTTTTGTACCCTCCGGGGAGCGGCTCTACTTCTCGATCGCCGCACCGGAGGATATCTCCTCCGAAGGGCTCTCCTACACGGTGAATTTGAGCCTCGATCCGATGCTCGATTCGCTGGGGGTGCGGATGTACGGCGATTACACCGCGGAGGCCCGGCAGCTAAAAATGGGTGAGCGTTACCAAATCGAAGTGGGCCCGGAGGAGTTGAAGTTTTTCGAGGTAAGAACCGGAGAGCACGAGAAGCTCGAACTCAGAGTCGAAGGAGTGTCGGCGGGAAGGGTGAACTTCGAGTTTCTGGAGGTGATCGGGGGGTCCTACGGCGGGATGTCGGGGATGCGGTACTCCGAGACGGAAAAGCGGATCATCATCTCCGGACTTCAGAGGCAGGCTTCGGTCTACTTTTATCTGGTCTCCTCGAAAGAGGCCGACGGAGAACTGCTTGAGCTGAGCGTGGAGTGAGACTCGGGTTTAGTTGATCATATTCTGAAGCAGTTGGTCGCGTGTGCGCCATTTGGGGTCGACTTTGACGCGCAGGTCGAGAGAGACACGGTAGGGGAATATATCGGCGAGGATTTCTTCGGAAGAGAGGCGAATTTGCTTGATCATACCGCCCTTTTTTCCCACGACCATCCCCTTCTGGGACTCTCTTTCGACAAAGATCGTCGCCCGAACGGCTAAGTTGGCCGCAGCTTCGTTCAGGTCGCTGTCGACTATTTTGACGTACACCGCGTGGGGCAGCTCCTGGCGAAGGCGCCGGATCGTCTGCTCGCGGATGATTTCACTGATGCGAAACTCCGGATCCTGATCGGTGTAGTACTCGGGGGGGTACATGTATTCCCCCTCCGGAGCTTGGAGATAAAGACCGGCCACCAGATCTTCCACCCCCGCATCTTTGAGGGCCGACACCAGGTAGATGAGGGAGTGGGGGAGGCGTTCGGCGACCAGCCGTTGAGCCTCCGCGACTCTTCGTGGGTTGAGGTCAATTTTGTTCAGGGCGACCACCGTCGGCTTGCCCGCTTCGGCGATCAGCTTCATCAGTTGCTCTTCTTCCGGTCCGAAAGGTCGGTGGGGATCCAGGAGGTAGAGGATCTGGTCGCTCTCCTCCAGGGTCGATTGCGCCAGGTTTTTGAGGTAACGGTTGAATTTTTGCTGCGAATTGTGGTAACCCGGGGTGTCGAGGAAGACCAGCTGTCCCCTTTCTTCGGTCAAAATACCGCGGACGGTGTTGCGGGTGGTCTGGGGCGAGGCGGCGGTAATGGATACCTTGTGCCCGCAGATACGGTTCAACAGGGTGGATTTTCCACAAGAAGGACGGCCGAGGACGGCCACAAGTGCTGATTTCATGTCCACATTGTAGAGATTATTTTTTTTTAGGCAAGAGGGAGCGTGTCCGACTTTTCTCAACTCTTCGATATTAGTATACTTAGAGAGCGGAGATGAATGCTTCTCTGGACACAAAAAATAGATTTCTTGAGGTGAATATGATTGAGAGTCGAACAAGACTTGAGGAAGAAGAGCAGAACAACGAAAACGAGAAGAAACAGGGGCAGGACGTCCTGATAGAGAAAATGATGGAGACCAGGACGATTCTGCTCTCCGGGGAGGTCAACAAGGAGCTGGCCGAACGGGTGATCCGGCAGCTGGTACTGCTGGAGACCCGGGGCGATGAGCCGATCAAGGTCTTCATCGACTCTCCCGGCGGCGATGCGGACGCCGGCTACGCGATCTACGATATGCTGCGATTCGTGAAGCCCGAGGTCTACACCATCGGAATGGGATTGGTAGCCAGCGCCGGGGCGATAATTCTGTTGGCCGCCCCGAACGAACGACGGCTCGCCCTGCCCAACTCGCACTACCTGATCCACCAGCCGCTGAGCGGGATCAGAGGGGTGGCGACGGAGATCGAGATTCACGCCCGGGAGCTGGAGAAGCTCCGCGCCAAAGTCAACAAACTGATCAGTCAGGAGACGGGGCGACCCATTGAGAAGGTCGAGCAGGAGACTGATCGGGATTACTGGATGAACGCCGAAGAGGCGAAAGACTACGGACTGATCTCCCGTATAGTGAAAACCAGGGCCGAACTGGGAGTCTAACACCGGCGGCCGTGATTTGGCGGTTTTTTTAAAAACTAATCTCGAGTCCTCTGAAAAAAGGGCCTTAGCAGCGACGCCTGAAATTCTAAATCATTATATTATAGTAACTTAAAAATGCCATTTTCCCGCATTTCTACCTTTTTTCAGAGGACTCAATCTCGGATTTTTTCTTTTTTTTTGAAGCAGCAGAGGCTTTGAGCTCCTCTTAGTGTATAGAGGAGGTCTAGAATGAAGGATTCGAAAAAGATACTTGTGGGGGCGCTGATACTGGCAGGCCCCCTGTTTTTTATTTCCTGCACCCGCTGCAGTTTTCCCCTCCTGGCGGATAAGCCCTCGGACTCAGAGAGCATCACCGTGTTGAGCTACAACGTACAGAACCTCTTTGACAGCAGCAGCGACGGCACCGAGTACGATGACTACGATCCGTCGACGGGCGACTGGAACGAAGAGCTGTTTCACCTGAAGCTGCTACAGATTGCCGAGGTCTTGGGACGCTTTCCCGAAGGCGGTGCGGACATAGTCCTGCTGCAGGAGGTGGAGAACCGGAACGCCCTGGATCAGTTGCGAAACCACTACCTGAAAGCCTCTGGCTATCGATACGCCGCTGTCACAGACGCGGAAAACAGCGCGGTGAACAACGCGGTGCTCAGCCGTTATCCGATAGAGGAGATTCTGGTCCATTCGGTCTCCCTAGAGGGCAGGGTCGGCGGCCGGCCGATTATGGAGATCGAGTTCGATCTGGGAGAGGAGAACGTGCGGATGTTGAACTGCCACTGGAAGTCCAAGGCCGGCGGAGCCCGGGAGACCGAGGAGATGCGAATCGCCGCGGCGGAGCTGGTCGGACGGAGGATGAGGGAGCTGGCCCTTGCCGAGGTACCGGCGCTGGTGGCTGGTGATCTGAATGTCAACGCCGACGAGTGGGAGAGGATCGACGGCGCCTACCCCACTGCACTCTTGCCCTACGGCTTGCGGGGGGAGGTCCGCAATTGGACCCACCGCCCCCTCTATATCACCGGGGATTTCGCCGAGAGCCGGAGCGACGGGGAGGCGACGGTTCTCTTTTCGCCCTGGTGCAGTGGGGAACGGTTTTCCGGCAGCTACGCCTACCAGGGGCAGTGGCAGCGGATAGACCACTTTCTTCTGAACCGGACTTTTGATGATCAGCGGGGCTGGGAGTATGCTGATTTTGAGGTGATTCACGACGAAGCGCTGCTGCGGGATGACGGGCTGCCCAAACGGTGGATCTCCGATCTCGGTACGGGGTACTCGGATCACCTGCCGTTGCTCCTGCGCCTGGAGCGGGTAGAGTAGGATCGCCTACCTGGGCGGCGTGAGGCACCGGGTCTATTCCTTCTCGATGTGTTGCAGCAAGCTGGAGATGCTTCGAGATTGGGTGCTGAGGTTGTCGAAGCTGAGGTTCAGGTTCTTGAGATGGGTGCCGGCGGTGTTCAAATGACGGTCGAACTTGGAGAGTTCCGACTGTATCTCGGCCAAACGCCGAACCACCTCTTCCGCTTTTTCTGAAAAGGCGAAGCCGCGCAGCCCGTAGGCAACCGTCTGGAGATAGAGGAAAAGGGTGGCTGGACTGGCGGGAATGACCTTCTCCTGCAGCAGCAGGGCGGAGAGTTCGCTGTCCTGGACGAAACAGCGATAGTAGAGGCTCTCGGATGGAACGTACATCAGGGCGAATTGGAGCGTGCCCTCTTCGGGGTGGATGTACTTGGCGGCGATGTCCCGGGCGTATTTGAGAAAGACCCTTTTCACCTGCGGCGGGAGGGCCTCTGGCGGCTCCTCGCTTTGCGGAGGGATCAGTGCCTCTTTCACGCTCTGCAGGGGAAACTTCGCGTCCACCGCCACCTTGTAGCGGCCCAGGTGGATCACCGCGTCGGCTCTGGAACCGTCGCGGAAGCCGTACTGCAGACTGTAACTCTTGTCGGGAAGCCAGTTGCGAAGAAGGGTCTCCAGAAGGCTCTCGCCCAGGTCGCCCCTGGAGCGGGGTAGGATGAACAGCGAACGCAGCTCGTCGAGCTGTCGGGAAATATTCTCCAGCTCCTTGAGCCTCCCCTGCAGGTCACCCAGCTGTGTCGACCGGCTGCCGTGGCGGGAGAAGAGATTTCTGACCAGCAAATACAGCAGTAGGAGAGCAAAAAAAGCGCTGAGTCCCCAGCCTAGGTACTCGGAATCGGTCATCAAAGGGCACCTTCGAGGGAGAGCATATTAGTCGGCTTCCTTGTCGTCCTCGTTGATAAAGTCCTGGGAGTTGACCTGGTAGAAGAGGTGCTCCAACTCCAGAGCGATATTCACGTTGTGGATGGTGGTGTTGTTGGGGCAGTCGGTACGGGTGCATTTGAGTTCCACCGGGGCAAAGTTCAGGATACCTCTGATACCGGCGTCGATGAGACGGTCCATGATTTTTGACGCTTCCGTGTCGGGTACCGCGATGACGCCGACCAGTATGTCGTGCTCTTTGATGAAAGTCTCCAGCTTCTCCATGGGGTAGATGGGAACGTTACTGCCGGCCTTTACATTCTCCGGCTGGAGGTCGAAGCCCGCTACGATCTCGATACCGTCGGTGTTGAATCCGCTGTAATCCATGAGGGCGGTCCCGATCCGCCCGCAGCCCACCACGATCACCTGCTGCGGCCGGTCTCGTCCGAGGATCTTGTCCAGCTTCTCAACGAGAGTGTCGATGTTATAACCGCCCCGCTTGTTTCCCGGTAGATTCAGGGTGGAGAAATCTTTTCGGACCAAAGCGGGGGTCACTCCAATAGCATCGCCGAGGTTGTTGGAAAAAACCCTCTCAAAACCCAGTGCCTTCAGTTTGTAGAGCAGTCTTTTGTACTTGGTGAGCCGCAGAATAAAATCTTTGTTCATTTCTTTCTCCACTAAATCCTATTATTTTGGTAGATTTCATGATAAAATCTGGTATAATTTCTCCCGTGAGTCAATACCCAAACTATCCCAATATAATAGCCTCTTGCTTCACATCTATCAAGCTAATATAGGTGATGGA
>DSBN01000079.1 GCA_011046055.1 Sediminispirochaeta sp.
CCAGATGTATAAAAACAACCCTCTACCGGATATCTGCGGTCGCATCTGTACCCACAAGTGCGAAACCGCCTGTTCCCTCGGCAACCGCGGGGAGCCGGTCGCCATACGTTGGCTCAAGCGCTACGCTATGGATAGCATCGACGGAGAGGATTACCAGGCTCTGATCGACCAGAAGGTGGTCAAGCCGGCGGGTGCATCCATAGGGATCGTCGGTGGTGGACCAGCCGGTCTTTCAGCCGCCTATTATCTTATCCTTATGGGCTACCAGGTAACCATTTTTGAAGCCTATCCAGAAGCCGGCGGAATGATGCGCTACGGGATACCCGAATACCGCCTGCCTTATGAGGTCCTCGACAAGGACATCAATTTCATCAAACAACTGGGTGTAGAGATCAAAACCAATACCAAGGTTGGGGAGGATATCAGCATCGACCAACTGCACGCAGACTACGATGCGGTCCTGATTTCCACCGGATTCCACCAGGGGCGCAGCACCCGGACCCCCGGAACGGAGCACGAAGATGTCTTTCAGGCTATCGATCTTCTGGCCAAGATCACCAAGGGTGAAGAGTTCAAGGTGGATGAAAAAATCATTGTCATCGGCGGTGGAAACGTAGCCATGGATATCGCCCGTAGTCTGGCTCGAAAACAGATGCAAAAGTACGGTAGGGTCGATCTCACGGTGACCTCCCTCGAAAGCCGGGATATCATGCCCGCTGATGAAGAGGAGATATTGGAGTCCATGGAAGAAGGCATTCTCTTCTACCCCGGTCGAGGTCCGAACCAGGTGCTCATCGAAGACGGCAAGATCACCGGCTTGAAGACCGTCAAGTGTACCAGGGTCTTCGACGAAAACGGACGCTTCTTTCCTCAGTTTGACGAGGAGGATGTGTTGGTGATAGAAGGCAGCCAGGTCATCGAAGCCATCGGTCAGGCTCCCGATATGTCGTATCTCGATGCCTATAGCGAGCAGCTGGAGTACGAAGGACGTCGGATCAAGGTCGACGAGTACTACCAGAGCAGTCTGAAATGGCTCTTCATAGCTGGAGATATCATCAAAGGCCCGGATGTCATAAACGGAATCGCTACCGGACATCAGGCGGCTCTGGGAATCGATGGCTATCTGCAGGGGGTGGCGAAGAAGAAGGTATCGACCATCGATGAGGCTCTCCATTACGCACGGACCTACGAGGAGAAATCGACGGCGGTACTGCGAACCGCCGTCGAAAGACTAGGCCGGATCGCCGCGGCGGGGCAAAACGGTGATTCGAAGCGTGCCGTCGAAGGATCGAAGAGGATCGCCCGGATTTTGACGGAAAAGGAGGGGTTTACGGAGCGGATTAGCCAGATCCTCACAAACCGTAACAGCCGGATCCACCTCCAACAACGGCTGAGCCGGGAAGTGCGTGGTATCGATTTCTCCCTGGTGGAGCAACTGCCGGAATTAAACGGCACCCCCCTTGGGACTGACTCGGCGGTACTTGAGGTTGTCAGAACGCACCTGCGAAGCGGCTACAGTCTTTACAACGATCTTCTCAAGTTGAACGACAACAAGGAGCTCGAATTCACCTTCGAGCAGCTGCGCAACCGACATGATGCTTTTGTACGGATGATGTAGCAGTACGGATCGCATGCAGCCTTGGCCGGTGGAATCGCCCCGTCAATGACGGGGCGAGAACCGTGAAACAAGAACTAAAACAGCAGTAAGAACAGGACGGCTCGGAACCATATAGAAGAAGGTACGGAATAGGGAAAGCGATGCTGAGAAAAATTCCTTGACCTCAGCCGAGAGTAAGGTATAGATCGGTTAAGTTCGATTGCGGATGATTTGAATAGCCTCCACCGGTTCTTCTGATGTTGTAGTTATGATGCTTTGAGGTTGGCCACCACTCCGCCCTGATCGTCCCAAGCTAGCAGGAGAATAAGCAGTTTCTGAAGCCGACTTGTGTGGTCTCTGATAGCCGGAACGCCCCAGGCGAGCAGGAGACCGAAACTCAAAGAGAACATGTTGATGAGCCACAGATTTCTTGACATTGGGGATATGCCGAAAAAAAACGGATCTCGGGAGCAAAAGGATTCATGCTTTTCTCCTGTCATTTTTATTCTCTAAGCGTCGCCCGGGCCATCCCGATAAACGCTTCGCATCTCCTCTCCGCCTCCTCAGAGCTCAGGTTGAATAGAATGACGTGTAGAATTATCCCGTCGAGGGCGCTGACGATCATCCGAGCGGTGGAGTCGGCATCCAGACCGGTTCTTATTTCACCTTTTGACTGCCCCTGCTCTATATAACGGCGGTACAGTACTGCAAGGTCATCGAAGAGCTTGCGCATTTTCGCGTTGATCGGGTGTTCCGGGTCTATGACCTTCGACGACCAGACCTCGAACCACAGTTGGGTGAGTTCCCGCTGTGGTTTTGCGGAGGCAAAAGAGCGGCGGATATTTGCCAACAGGGCTTGTAGGGGCGGGAGCTCCTCGTGGTCTTCCACAAGCAGCTGCTGAAACTCCTGCTCGAAAATCTCGTGCAGAATTTCCGCCTTGTCCCGAAAGTATTCGTAGATAGTACCCTTGCCGACGCCCGCCTCGTCGGCGATATCCTGGATCCGAGTCTCCCGATAGCTTTTTTTGATAAAAACTCTCAGCGCCGCTGCAGCGAGCTCGCGACGTTTGCGGAGGGTATCGACTTTTTTAGGACTCATAGATTTTTCTTTTGTCGGTTTAGTTCGGTGAAGAACTGTCGAAGCGTGATTCGTCCGTACCGTGGGCCTATCATGTCGTAATGCGCACCCCGGAGGATGAAATCTCCGATGGTGTAGAGCCGGGTGCTGAAAGGCCGCAACAGGCTAAGCAGCGCCTTGGCCGGATGGTAGGGTATATGAGTGATGCGGGGTTTTTTCCCTAGGACTTCAAAAGCCAAGGCCGCGATCTGCTCGGCGGAGAAGACCTCCGGCCCCCCAACTGGTACTTCATTTTCATCGCTTTCCAGCTTGTCCAGCGCTAACTCGGCCAGGTCTTCGCCGCTGATCGGGTTAAGTCGGTTGTGACCGTTTCCCGGCAGGTAGACTCGTCCTCTCTGCGCCATGTGGAAAAACTCCGCGATGTCGTTGAAAAAACCGTCCGGTCTGAGGATGGTGTAGGGCAGTCCGCTGCGGGCCAGCTTCCGGCAAAATTTCTCTTTCGCCTCTACCATTGGATTGCCTTTGAATAGGTGAGGGTTCAAAACGGCCACGTAGATGAATTTTTCCACCCCCGCCCGCCGTGCCTCCTCCAGCATTTGATGATTCACCCCGTAGTCGATCTCTTCGTAGGAAAAACCCTTCTGCCTGGTGATGCCGACGGAGGTGAACAGGTACTCCACGTCGACACAGAGCCCCGCTATCTCCCGTGGCTCGGTGAGTTGGGCCTTGACTATCTCTATTTGCTTCGAATCCATGTCGGCCAGTTTAGCCGGATTCCGCACCACCGCTTTCACCTGCAACCCGCGCTTTACCGCCGCCTGTACTATATGGCGACCGAGATAGCCGGTAGCCCCTGCAATAAGTATTGTCTTCTCCTCTTTCATACCCGTATTATATAATTGACTGACCAGTCGGTCAATAAAAATTTTGATTATTAATAACTCCGTATCGCCAAGGATTGGCGAATTTTGGCCTTGGATAAGGCTTTGGCATAGATTCAGAAAATAAGGTAAAATGAAATCTCGCTGCCGAAGTTGTGTGCCACCTAATATTTGGAGGACTTTGATGCAGGAAAAAGCATTCAATGAGACGGAAGATCAGCTGCTTGCGCGGATAAAGCTGAGTATCGAGAATATACAGGACCCGGAAGTCTCCGCATCGTTCTACTCAATGGAAGAGAACATACGGCATCTGTCGGAAGCCTTCTTCGGATACCCATCGATACTGGAGACCCGGGATAGCGGCAGGGAACATCAAACGGTACAAACGCTGGTGGAAACCCTGTTCCACGGCGGGACTGACCACACGCTACTGCTGCCGACCAAAGTCACCGTGGGTCGCAGCTTCATGATCGCCAAATTCAACCTTTTCGGTTATTTGCGCAAGCTCTGCGATAGTATCGACCTATTTCAAGAGTTCAAAGACCAACTTCAGGCACTCTGGGAGACGGCTATTTTTTCGCTATTACTTGAGGATGTGTATCAGGCGATCATCGAACGAACCGGGTACGAAACGGAAGTACGCCGCTATGCGGCCCTGGATTTGCTTCATCTTTGGGATCGTCGCTTCGATCAGAACGTGACCGAGTACGCGTCGACTTTCATCGATCTATGGTCGGTGAGGCGACGCATAGTGCCTGTGTTCGGGACAATGATGGGGACCGTCGAGTTGATACGCCTCTCCAGTCTCCTGCCTAGACGCTGGTACAAGTTTCTCGACCGACACGGGGATGATGAAGAGGTGCAGCAGGCGATGGAGGAGTTCATTTTCGGTCTCGCCTATGAGGACCTGTGTCGAGTTCGGCAGGAAATGGAGAAACGCCACCTCTCGTTGATCGATCGAAAAAAACTCGCCCAGATACGAGGCATCGAGTTCACCGCCGACGATGTGACGAAGGTGGACCCTCGCGAGATGTATCGCTTCTATCAGAGCAGAACCAGGAAAGCGGCGGGAAGAAAGGTCGCGGGCCAGCCCGGTCCATCTCGAACGTTGGAAGAGCTCCTGCTGGTGCATATAATTGAAGAACGTCTATTGACTGAGAAGTAAATTTGCTATTCCCCATCGCCTCTATTAACCTTTTATTGAAGGAGGAGGCATGAAAAAACTCATTGTTGTTTTCTCCGTGTCCTTGTTTTTCGCAGCTTGGATTGTCTTTGCCGGTGGAGCTCAGGAGCCGACGCCGCGGGAAAGCGGCGACGGATTCAAAGAGATAGAGGTGGAGGAGGTACTGCTGGCCTACGGACCGGACGGCGCGGATAACCTCACCACAAAGCATAGCAGGAAAGGGAAGCTGCGACTCGTTTTCTGAAGGCCGAAGACAGAGCCGATCGACGGAACTACACGGCGAAACGCTCGGTGGTGATCCTTTTTTTCTCTACTCCATGGGCGCATAAAGCCCGAAAGACCGCCTTCATCATCTTCGGAGGGCCGCAGAGGAATATGTTCCCCTCCGTTGCCTCGGTCCGGACTAATTCTTGATACAAGTGTTCCGTATTCAGCATACCAACAGAGGGGTGAAAGGAAAATCCTTCCCATTCGGCTTCGAACCGTTCGAAAAAAACTCGGTGTACAAAGTATTTCGGATCCTGTACCGCCCAGTAGAGAAGCGCCTTCGGGGGGCGTTTTTTCGCGAGTTCGAGCCGTAGGGCTTGAAACATCGCCAGAAATGGGGTGATACCGATCCCGCCGGCGATCGCCACCAACGGCCTCTTATCGGCATCAGGAATACTGCGATAGGAGAATACCCCAAAGGG
>DSBN01000254.1 GCA_011046055.1 Sediminispirochaeta sp.
AGGGGCCCGAGGTGTGGAACGAGCTGCTTTCTCGAACCTCGGACCGCGGAGTGATCCCCTGTGGGCTTGGAGCCAGAGACACGCTGCGATTCGAATCGAAACTCCCCCTCTACGGACACGAGCTGACCAAGGACATTACGCCCCTGGAAGCGAACCTTTCAATTTTCGTAGACCTGGAAAAAGATGATTTCTGCGGCAAAGAGGCGTTGGTGAAGCAGAAGGAGGAGGGAATACCACGTACCCTTCGTGGTTGTGAAATGGTGGACCGGGGTGTTCCCAGAGAACACTACCAAGTCTACGACACCGAAGGCGACGAGCTCGGTTTTGTGACCAGCGGGTCAAAATCGATTATGCTGGACAAATTTTGCGCCCTGGTACTGATCAAACGGGGGGTCGGGCTGAAGATCGGCGATGAGATCGAGATCGAGATCGGCAAAAAGCGGCGTCGCGCCAAATTGGTCAAAACACCTTTCTATAAGCAGGTGGGAAAGAAATAAGGCTTGAAACCGCCCCAAGATAGGCTTCTTGTCAACCGCGGCATATCTCATTAAAATGTGGGCCCGAAGGAGGATAAGTGGGATGAGCAATGTAGCTACAAAGTATATGGGACTTGAACTGAAGAATCCGATAATTGTCTCCAGTTCTCGACTGACCCGTGACTTGGAGGGACTCAAACGCTGCGAGGAAGCCGGAACTGGGGCGGTGGTATTGAAATCCCTGTTTGAAGAACAGATCGACGTAGAATCGGATAGAATGGTCGGAGATCTCAACTTCGACGCGTACACCGACGCCTACGATTATTTCAACGAAAAAAGTAGGGACTACTACATCGACGAGTACTTGGAGTTGGTCGAAAGCGCCAAGAAGAATCTCTCCATACCGGTGATTGCCAGCGTCAACTGCGTCTCCGACGGCGGCTGGATCGACTACGCGGAACGGTTCGAAAAGGTCGGCGCCGATGCCCTGGAGCTGAACGTATTCATCATTCCCGCCGACGTTGACACCCCGGGGGAGTATATTGAGAAAAAGTACTTTGATATTCTAAAAAAGGTGAAAAAACGGGTGAACATTCCCGTTGCATTGAAACTGGGCTCTCACTTCTCGGGTATGGCACATACCATGAAAAGGTTCGGACTCGAGGGAGCCGATGCGCTGGTGCTGTTCAACCGTTTCTACAGACCAGATATAAACATCGAAAACTTCACTCTGAAGGCGGGGCAGATACTGAGCGCACCCCAAGAGATGGGACTGACCCTGCAGTGGATAGCGATCCTGGCGGGCAAGGTCAAATCGGATCTGGTAGCCAATACCGGAATCTACAACGGCAAAGACGTGGTCAAACAGATCTTGGCCGGAGCCAAAGCGGTGGAGCTGTGCAGCTCGCTGATGAAAAACGGCCTTGAGGTGATCCCCAGGATGGTGGAGGAATTGAGTCAGTATATGGAGCGCCACGGTTTCGAAAGCCTCGATGATTTTCGGGGAAAAATGAGCCAGGAGTCGATCGACCATCCGGAGACCTACGAAAGATCCCAGTACATCAAATCGATTGTCGGTATCGAATAGAGGACGGGTTTCGGACTTGCCACTGATAAAAAAGGGCTGCCTCCGGGCAGCCCTTTTTTATTGATATCTTTTTACACAAACCTTTGTCGGATTTCGGCGCTCACGTAGTCGAGTATCGCCACGGTTAAGGCGATGAACCACACGGCGATTCCCGCGGACTTGTACTCCAAGAGCCGGATGTACTGCACCAGCAAAAATCCAATCCCGCCGCCGCCGACCATACCGATGACGGTAGACATACGCACGTTGATGTCCCAACGGTAGATGGTGAAGGAGACGAAGGGCGGAATCATCTGTGGTACTACGGCGAACATAATTGTCTGCAGTTTTGTCGCTCCAGTGGCCTGAATCGCCTCGATAGGACCTGGGTTGATCGACTCGATACTCTCAGAGTAGAGTTTGCCCAACGCCGCGATGGAGTGAATGGTCAAAGCGACGATTCCGGCAAAGGGGCCGAGACCGACCCAGACTACGGCGATCAGCGCCCAGATCAGCGGTTCGATCGCCCTGACGATGTTCAGAATAGTTCTGGTAATGTAGTATATCAGCAGGGTAATCCAGGAGCTGGACATGAGGTTCCGGGCGGCCAAAAAGCTCACGGGAACCGAGAAAACAATGCCGAAGAGCGTGGCCATCATGCCCATAAAGATCGTCTCGATGATCAGTTCGATGGTCAGTACTAAAGGATCGCTGGGCAGCAAAGGACCCACCTCGCTCACTTGGCGTCCGATCACCTTGTGGATCTGTTGCCCTCTGGCGCTGGGGGGGACCAGGCGGTAGGGCATGTTCATGGTCATTTCAAAATTGCCCTCCTCGTCGGTCACCGTGGAGACGTAACGCCCCTGGTAGCGGGGTTGAAACTCGTTGCCTATGGCGTCGCTCCACCAGATCTCGGTCCTGGTCTCGGGAGCGAATCCCTCCCCGTAAACGGTGATCTCCGTACCTGGAATGATATTGTTGTCATCGTCGAGACGGGAGAGCTCTCCTTCGCGGGGCTCGACCCATACGTACGGTTCACCCTCAACCCGTTCGGGTTTCGGTGGCGCCGGCCCCTCCGAGTCTACCAGCACCTCGGCGCCAGCCTCAAGACTCTCCGTAGATCGGGTCACCGCGGCGTCCCATGGCCAGAGGATTTTCGACAGGGGCAGCCAGGCTTCGTTGGCGTCGCTGGTCAGCTTGACTATGTCGATTTCGCTGATCTGCCATCCAATACCGAAAAAGACCAGTAGAATGAGGGCGAAAATCGCGTTGCCGTACTGTTTCCCTTTTCTGGTCTGTTTCACCGCGTCGTAGACGATCCAAACCCACAGGGCGACTATCGCCAGAATTGTGAAACTGATGAAGAAGGTGTTTCGTTCCAGAGCCTTGGAAAGGGTCGGCCAAAAACCGTCAACACGACGGCCGAGGAGGTTGACCCTCCATATGAAGAGTCCGATGATGGTGACCATCGCGCCGAGCATCAGCAGTCCGCGCTGAACGCGCCGGGCCATGATCTGTCCCAGACCGGGAACGAAAAAAGAGAGAAGCGCCGCCACCGGTGCGGTGACCAGGGATGGTTTTTTTTCTTTGTATCGCTCGGGACTCATTCTCTCACCTCCCCGCTGAGCGTGCCGGCGCTGACCCGCTTGGCCTCTTCTCCGTATATCTCCTTGAACTGCTCATCCGTCATTTCGCGAATATCCTCGCGGTCTCCCTGATAGACGAGCACACCGTCCTTGAGTCCGATCACCTTAGTGGCGTACCGTTGGACCAGATCGAGGTAGTGGAGACTGCAGAGAACGGATATCTGGGTCTCCTTGTTCAGGTCTTCCAAATAACCCAAAATGGTGTGGGCCAAAACCGGATCAAGGCTGGCTACCGGTTCGTCGGCCAGGATCATGCTGGGGTTCTGCATCAAGGCGCGGGCGATTCCCACTCGCTGCCGCTGTCCACCGGAGAGCTCATCCGCCCGTTTGTTGGCTTGGTCGGCGATACCGACCTTGTTCAGAGCAGCCAGAGCCTCATTTCTTACCTTGGAGGGGAACTTGTGCAGGATGCTGGCCCAGGGGGTGATGTAACCGAGCTTTCCGGACAGCACGTTGGTCAAGACGCTCGATCGGTCCACCAGGTTGAAGTGTTGGAAAATCATTCCGATCCTCCGGCGGATGAGCCGCAGCTCCTGATTGTCCGCCTTGATGATATCCTGGCCGTCCAGAAGGATCTGTCCCTCCGTCGGCTCGATGAGACGGTTTATACAGCGCAATAGGGTGGATTTGCCGGATCCGCTGAGTCCGATCACCACCAAAAAATCCCCGTCTTCCACGGTGAAACTTACGTTTTTCAGGGCCCGCGTTCCGTCGGGATACACTTTTGTGAGATTCTTTATTTCGAGCATAGATTTCCTCGCTGATGTATTGAAAGACAATAAGAGGGGGATGGAGATCCCCCTCTTGTACGCGGACTAAGGGAAGTTTATTCCATCAGTTCTTGGACTTTCATACCGGCTGCCTGGAGCACCTGGCGGAAAGGATCGTAGAACTCGTCGCCGTGTTTTTCCAATCCATCCCACTGGTAGGCGGTGTTGAGCGCTTCCTTGCCCGCTTCAGTCTCTACTATCTTCAGCAGGGCATCGACGATTTTGTTCCGCATCTCTTCCGGTACCGAGGGGTGGAACTGAACTCCGTCGTTGGGGATATCGGTGGTCACGCCGATAACGACAACCTCGTCCATCACATCGGGGTAGTCGCCTTCCAGCCTGGTCCGTGCGTCCACATAGGTGGCTCCCGCATCGGCGTCGCCGTTGTAGACCGCTGAAACTACGGTATCGTGGCTTCCCGCGTCGATCACGTTTTTTAGATCGCGGTTGGGGTCGATACCTACTGCCCGCATCTCGATCATAGGAATGATCCAGCTGCTGGTAGACAGGGGATCCGCCCGGGCGAAGGTTCTGCCGGCAAAATCCTCGACGCTGCTGATCCCGCTGTCCCGGCGGGTGATGAACTGTCCGTTGTAGGTGGGGCTACCGTAGCGAACGGAGACCAATGCCGACTCGGCGACGCCTCTGTCGGCGGCCATAATGTAGGCAAAGGTCGCCAGGGATGCCATATGTGCCTTCGGCGGATTACTGCTCATCGCTTCGACGACGCCCACGTACTCGGTGGCGACGTTGGTGCTGAAGTAGTAGCCGGTTTCGTCGTGGAGAAGGTCGGCGACCTCTTCGGCGCCGGCGGCAACGCGCTCCATCTCACCGGATGGTACGAAAGACCAGACGATGGGGTTGTCTTCTGAACCTAATTCAGCCTCTTTTTTTCCGCCCGCAAAAATAAGGGCTGGCAGTAGTAGAATAACAAGAATCACTAAAGCAATTTTTCTTGTTGTCATTAAATAAATCCTCCTTTTAGAATTCAGCCTGTTGGCTTTCGGCTCATTATACCTTGCCGATCTAAGGGAGACAACAGAAAATTTACTCTCTCCAGCAATTTGGCAGCGACGTTAGTCCAATTGCATCCAGAGTACCCTTTACTTTGCCAGTGTCATTGGGGTATCTTTAGAGGATAGGAGTAGTGATGGAAACGGCAGACGACTTTGAGGATATACGACCCTATAGAGACGATGAAGTGTACCAGGTTTTGCATCGGATGTACCACGACGATTGGCTGATCTCCGGGATCAGGACGGTATTCCTGCGGCGAGTGCCCCGCTTTCTGGCTCCGCTGTTTGACCGTCTGACCAAAACGTACCTGGGAATGAAGCTAAAGAACATCAGAACCGTCGATGACTTCCAGAGGAAGGTTATTGTCGACACCATCCTGCACCACTTGGTGACCAAGACGATCAACGGTCTGAGTTATGAGGG
>DSBN01000096.1 GCA_011046055.1 Sediminispirochaeta sp.
CGCGCAGATCTTCCCGCGAACCGAGCTGTTGGACACGACCTGCTCGGGCAAAAAACAGCAGCACCGCCAGAGAGCCGGAAGCGGGGTAGGAAAAAAGACGAAGCGAAGCATCCGCCTCGTCGACCCAGGGTGGAGACTCGGGGTCTCTCCCTTCCGACGATCCTTCCCCAGATTCCCGTCTCCGACGAGCTTCCGACCCCGAACCGCCCAGACCCAGGGCGAGGGCGAAGTTGAGATCGTTCAAGGCCACCCCGGTGAGGGCGGGGATAAACTGATCCTCGTAGGCCCCGCCGATGCGGCAGGCTATTTCGTTGATCCGCGGTCCATGCTCACCGACGAGCATTTGAAAGTAGAGGGGGCCCTCCCGCAGCCCCAAGGCTTCCACGGTTCTCCTGCTGATCTCCAGGATCTGGCCGCCGTATCGGTGGTAGTGACGGCTCGGAAAGGTGTGGGCGTAGCATATTCCTATGTGGGGAAACTGCGAAAAGGTCCGACGGTCGGTGATAGTCAGGGGGTATACCCGCCCCTGCCGTACCCAGCCGCTGAAGGTCAACTCGTCGCCGGGGTAGTACTCTTCCACCAATACGTGGCCGTCCCGGGAGAAGGCGAGGCTCTCCTCTACGTGCAGCGCCAGCTCCCGACGGTCCCGAACGAATCGAACCCCCCGCTGCCCCTGACTGTCCACCGGTTTGATCACATACGGAGGGTGCAGACCTTCCAAAACCGAGAAATCGAGCCTTCCATCCAAGAGCCGGTACGGTGAGTGGGGCAGCCCGTGCCGGTCGAACAGGGCCTTCATAAGGCGTTTGTTGGTCGCCTGTTCGGCCTGCTGCACGCTGTGCGGCCCGGGCAGGCCCAGTTCCGCCGCCGTCCGGGCTACGGTGAGTACCGGTTGGTCCGTGCCCAGGGTACATACCCCGTCGACCCGGTACCTTCTTGCCCCCTCAATAGTGGCCCGCGCGTCGAACGTGTCGGCCTGTACGAAGTGATCCGCCAACACCTTCCCCGGCGCATTCGGGTCGCGATCGCTGACCACCACTTCCAGACCCAGTTCCCGTGCTCGGCGAATGGCGTTCACCTGCCCCTCGCCCCCGCCGACGACCATCACACGCAAGGTAGGCCCCTCTTTTTTTCCTCGACCACGGTCCATCTGGCTCCGGAGTAGCGACGACGCAGCTGGGTCGGCACCACCGGCAGGTAGAGAGCCAGTCCGGCGAAGGTACGCAGAAGTCTGCCCAAGGGATACCTGCTGTGGTGTTCCTCCAGGCGGTCGTAGTGCACCGGTACCTCGCCGATTCGACGGCTGTACCGAAAAAACTCCACCGAGAGATAGAGAAAATCTTCGCTCTTCTCCACCACCGCCCGGGCCAGTCCTTTTTTCAGAGCTCGAAAACTGGTGGGGTGAATGTTCCGCCGGAACAGCAGAAAAAAGAGCATATCCCGCAGCTTGGAGCCCCCGCGCCGTAGTCCTGAGGTGTGGGTCCGTACCGGAACCCCGTAGACCAAGTCCAGGCCCTCATCGAGAGCGGCCAGAAGCCGGGGGATATCTTCGGGTCGGTGCTGCAGATCGTCATCCAGGGTCACCATGGCCTCCCCGACGGCGTGACTCAATCCGCATAGACTGGCCTGCTGCTGTCCCACGTTCTCCCGAAGATGCAGGATCCTGCAGACAATATGCCGCTGTCCCCCTGCTCCGTCGTCCTCTCCGGCCCGACGGAGGAAGGACTCCAGCACCTCCCGGGTTCGGTCACGAGAACCGTCATCGACAAGCAGCAGCTCGCAGGTTCTGCCGAGACCGCAGATCACCTTCATCGTACGACGAAGAAAAGCCTCCAAGTGGGTGGCGCTCTGATAAATTGGTACTATGAGAGAAAGCTCTACGCGATGTTCCATACTGTAAGTCCCGCCAGTATAGCAAGGGAACCTGCAATATGGTAGTAGGTGATCCGTTCATGGAGCAAGAGGTGGCCGGATATCACTACACTCAGGTAGGTCAGCCCGGAAAAACTGTAGGCCACGTTCAACTCCACTTCGGTCAGGGCGTACATATACAGGAGGGGGCCCAGCACCACCGCCAGAACACCGCCGATCAGATAGGGGGTGTACAGACTTTTCAGGAACTTTTTCCAACCCAGGTGCAGGTCCAGCTGCACCGCACCCTTTTTTACCAAAATCTGCCCCAAGGTGTTCATCAGAACCATCAGCAGCAGGGCGGCGTACGCGCGGATCATCTCCGCCTCCTCTGCAGCAGCGCTTCACCGTGAGAGACCGCTGTCACTCCGAGGATGACCAACAGAGCCCCGGCGACCTTCCCCGGCGTGAAGCGTTCCTGAAAAAAACGCACCGACACAAAGAGGACCAGAATATAACCGACGCTCATCAAGGGGTAGGCCAGCACGAGTTTGACCTTTCGCAGCAGAAAGACCCACAGAACCCCGCGCAGAGCAAAAAAGAGGTAGGTTCCCGTCGCGAACAGCAGGGTACTCAAGTCCGGTGCACCGAGGCTCCTTCCTGCCAACTTGGCACATACCTGCCCGAGGGTGAGAAAACAGTAGGAGAACAGGAGTAGAAACACGATTTGAATGATCTGACTTTTTTTTAGGGGCCCCATCACTGTACTTACTCTCTGAACTCATCGGGAATGTGGAGTATATCCCGGGGTTTGCTGCCATTCTGGGGTCCTACAATGCCCCGGTCCTCCATCTCTTCGATGATGCGGGCGGCGCGGTTGTAACCGATTTTGAGGCGGCGCTGCAGATAGCTGGCCGAGGCCTTCCCGGCGTTGGATATCACCTCCACCGCCTTTGGCAGCAGGGGATCGCCGGAAGAACCCATTTCCAGGTTCCAATCATCCTCATCGTCGTCGAAGAAGATGTCCTCGTCGATGTAGTCAGGTTCGCCCAGCCCCCGAACGTACTCCGCGATGTGCTCGACCTCCTCCTCCGAGAGGTAGGCGCCCTGGATTCTGGTGGGATGGGGATTCCAGGCACTGGTGAAGAGCATGTCCCCCTGGCCCAGCAGCTTCTCCGCTCCGACGCTGTCGATGATGATTCGCGAGTCGAACTTGCCCGCCACCATGAAGGCGATCCGCGAGGGAATGTTGGCCTTGATCAGGCCGGTGATCACATCGATCGAAGGACGCTGAGTTGCCAGTACCAGGTGGATCCCCACCGCCCGGCTCATCGCCGCCAGACGGGCCAGGGTGGACTCAAGCTCCTTCCCGCTGGTGGCCATCAGGTCGGCGAACTCATCGACGATCACCACGATGTAGGGAAGGGGTTCGGTAGCCAGCCGCTTTCTTTTGATCTTGTGGTTGTAGGACTTTATATCCCGTACCCCAAGGGAGTCCAGCAGGCTGTAGCGACGCTCCATCTCGTAGAGCAGGTACTGCAGTACTTGGAAGGCCCTTTTTGCTTCGGTAATCACCGGCGTCAGCAGATGGGGAATGTCGTTGTAGAGCTTCAGCTCGACGATCTTCGGATCGATCAAGACCATCCGTACCTCGTCGGGGCTGCGCGTATAGAGGACCGAACAGATGATCGAGTTGACGCAGACCGACTTACCCGATCCGGTAGCCCCGGCGATCAGCAGGTGGGGGGTCTGGGTTAGATCGACGATCTGGGTCTCCCCGGTGATGTCTTTGCCCAGTATGATAGGGATATTCATGTCCGCCTCTTGGAAAACCTCACTCTGCAGCATTTCGCGGAATGAGACCAGGGAGCGCTTTTTGTTGGGCACCTCTATCCCCACCGCGTGCTTGCCCGGAATGGGAGCAACGATACGTACTCGGCTGGCTGCCAGCCGCAGGGCGATATTGTCCGCCAGATTGACGATCTTCGACAGTTTGACCCCCGGAGCGGGCAAGATTTCGAACATGGTGATCACCGGTCCCTTCTGAATACCCGTGACTTCGGCGGAGATCTTGAACTCCTCCAGGGTATTCTTCAGAACCTCCGCCCACTGCCGGGTCTCCTCGTCGATGACCCAGTAGTGGCGGTCCGGATACTCCTTCAGCAGCTCCTCTTCGGGGACGCTGTAGTTTTTGTAGGTAAATTTTCTCTTGACCCCAGCTTCGTGCGGAACCGGTGATGGATTAGGGTCTTCCTCGTGCTCCCCGGAAGGTTCAACCTCCGTTTCCTCCGCTTCGAACGGTTCCCCCAGCTCTTCGTCGGGCTCGGCATTCTCCTCCGAGAACTCCTGCAGCTCTTTTTCGGGCTCGTCATGCTCTTCAAAGGGTTCGACTGTTTCCTCCTCGTCAACCTTCGGTTCAACCAAAGATTCCGCGAACTCGCCGGTTTTCCTCGCCGCCTGACTCTTCCTTTTTGGAGTCTTATCCGGTTCTTCGAAGGGATCGTTCCGCCTTTCCGGGCGAATCGGCCCTTCCTCGACCTCCAGAGATAGCTTGTCTTCCGGGACGAACTCCTCCTCTTGCAGCTTTTGAACCGGCTCCTCCGTCGGCTCCTCCGCCGGAGCTTTTTCCTCCGACCCCTGACTTTCAAAAACCCGCAGTTTTGGCAGTTCCGGAATATCCGGAAAAGCCAGCTTGCCGTCGTCGCGATGTAGGAGGGCGGGCGGCGCCTCCTCACGATTCTCCGGCTCCGATTCTTTGGGCGGCGGGCTCAGCAGCTTCTGCTCGCGGCGGCGAAAGGGAGAAGAGTTATAAAAAATCGACATCGAGAGTATATAGATCGCCCCCAACTCCAGCGCGGTCAGTAAGAGCAGCAGACTGGCGCCCACTCTGCCGCCGAAAACCTCCGCCAGGACCTTTGCCGCGGTTCCAAACTGCCCCGTCAACAACTGAACGATCACCGCCAGAGTCATAAGCGGTACCGAGGCCAAGGTCATGGCAAAAAGCAGGGGCTTGGAGAGCTTTTTCCACCACAACATTCCGGCGACCACGAAGAGGTAGAGGGGCACATAGAACGAAAAAAAGGAGTAACTGTCATAAAAAAAACTGCCCGGACCGAGGATCAGAGCAACCCCCTCGAACCCGGTGAGATAGAGAAGCAACGACATCAAGAGATAGAATCCCGCCAGAAAGATCGGTACGGCAAATAGGGTGCTGTTCACGGGGCGATGCACTGAGTCCTCCTCACTTATACTATCGGTTCGATTTAGGAATGCATAAATCGAGGCTTTATAGAAAAAAGAGCCCCAGCAGGCCCAGGGGCACCAGATAAAAACTAAAGTACGAGAGCCGGCCTCGACGCACCAGCTTGAGCAGCAGCAAGAGACTGAAAAGACCGCTCAAAAAGGAAAAAGAAAATCCCACGACGATCTCTAAGCCCCCCATCCCGGCCAAGAGGCTGTCCATCTCCTTCAACTTCAGCAACAGAGCACCGAGAATAGCCGGGATCGAAATCAGAAAAGAGTACTCTCCCGCCTTCTCC
>DSBN01000086.1 GCA_011046055.1 Sediminispirochaeta sp.
ATCCGCAGCAGCATGCCCCGCATCCCCTCCACCAGCTGTTCTTGAAAATCCATGCTCATTTTGTTGATCTCACGGATCGAGCTCTTCAAGTCTTCCTTGTGGGTCAGGTCACCCGATCCAATCTGCTTGATAATATCCTCCAGCTGCGAGATAGGCCTGCTGTAGGCCCGCCCCACCAGAGTGGCGACCACTATCGCCAAAAGTATGAAGACCACCGCCACCGCCAGGCTGAACAGACGGATTGTCTCGATTCCACCGGCGTAATCGTCCATCACCACGGACACTCCGATCACCCAGCCCCAGGCATCTTGATAGGTATAGGCGGCCATCTTCTCTTGACGCGGCTGGTCCTTGGTATTCCTCCAGGGATAGCTGATCAAGCGGACCTCTCCCCGTCCCAATTCCTGGGCGTTTTCCACCATCTCCCGGATGAAAAAGCGACCGTCTTCATCCAGCGAGTCGATGATGAGCTCCCCATCGCGGACTCGGTCCTCCGAGAGCACGTAGTGTCCCTCGCTGTCGAGGATGAAAATGTAGCCCCGCTCGCCGATCTCAACCTTCTCCAGGTAATCCATAATTTTGCTCTTGTACATCTGCTCGACGTAGCTTTGACCGCTCTCTTTGCCCAAGATTTCACGGCTGTAGTTGAGATACTCCTGCTCGACCATCTGCGAGACCAGCTTGGCCTGTTCCATGAGGTGATTCTCGATATGTTTCTCGAACTCGCTGGAAGTTTGAATGTAGAGCACGGTCCCGCCGATGAGCACCGGCAGGATAAATATCACAATAGAGATGATCACGAGATGGATACGTATGGGCAATCCTTTTTTTTTCGACATATGAAACTCCTTCTACTTTTTCGCCCCAAAAATATCGAATACATTCGAAAAGTTTCGGCGCTCTCTTGAAAGTAATTGACTCCACAAGTATAGTGGGTACGTACAAATTAGCAAACCCGTTATAAGGGTTTACCGTAAAAGACTATATACTATATATAAGGAGTGCAATGTGATTGTACAAGGTCTCACATTGACAATTATCGGAATGTCAGTGGTATTTGTTATACTGGTACTACTGGTTTTCGTGATGCAGCTGCTGTCGACCATCGTCTTCAGGTTTTTCCCCGAACCGGAAGAACCCGCCGTCGCCGCCAAGTCGGGACCCGGCGTGGAGATCGCCGTGGCCATAGCTGCCGCATTCGCAAAAAAAAACCAATAGTTTCTCATGCCGCTTCGCGGCAATCGCAACAATTAAAATCGCCGGAACGGTGATTTTGATAATAGGAGTGTAGATACAATGAAAAAGCGCGTTGAGTTTATGGTTACCGCGTTTCGCGACGGTTTCCAGTCCGTGTATGGAGCACGGGTTTTTACCAAAGACTTTCTCCCTGCCGTCGAAGCCGCGGTAGATGCCGGCATAGACCACTTTGAAGCAGGAGGAGGAGCGAGGTTTCAGTCCCTCTATTTTTACGCCAACGAGGATGCCTTCGATATGATGGATCAGTTTCGCCAGGCCGCCGGCCCGGAGGCGAACCTGCAAACCCTGGCTCGAGGGGTGAACGTGGTGGGTCTGGACTCCCAGCCCCGGGACATCATCGACCTCCACGCCAAGCTGTTCAAAAAGCACGGTATCACCACCATCCGCAACTTCGACGCCCTCAACGATGTGAACAACCTCACCTACTCGGGAGAGCGGATCGTCGCCCACGGGCTCAAGCACGAGGTGGTCATCACCATGATGGAGCTGCCCCCGGAAGCCACCGGCGCCCACACCCCGGAGTTTTACATAGGCGTGCTGAAGCAGATCCTGGACGCGGGAATCGAGTTCGACTCGGTCTGCTTCAAGGACGCTTCGGGTACCTCCGTACCCAGCAAAGTCTACGAGACCATCCGCCAAGCACGTCAGATGCTCGGAGAAAAACAGCGCATCGTCTTTCACAGCCACGAGACCGCCGGCACCAGCGTACTGGCCTACAAAGCGGCCATCGAAGCCGGCGCCGACCAGATCGACTTGTCCATGGTCCCCGTCTCAGGCGGGACCGCCCAGCCGGACGTCATCACCATGTGGCACGCCCTGCGGGGTACCGAGTACGACCTCGGCGTGGACATCAAGAAGATCGAAGAGGCAGAAGAGGTCTTCAAGGAGTGCATGAAGGACTACTTCATGCCCCCAGAGGCGAAGGCCGTGGAACCGCTGATCCCCTTCAGCCCCATGCCAGGAGGAGCGCTGACCGCCAACACCCAGATGATGCGGGACAACGGTATTCTTGACAAATACCACGAGGTTGCCGGCGCCATGGGCGAGGTGATCGAGCGCGGCGGCTACGGGACTTCGGTGACCCCGGTCTCCCAGTTCTACTTTCAGCAGGCCTTCAACAACGTGATGATCGGCCCCTGGAAGAAGATCGCCGAGGGCTACGGAAAAATGGTCCTGGGCTACTTCGGCAAGACCCCGGTTGAGCCGGATCCGGAGATTGTCAAGCTGGCCGCCGAGCAGCTGGGCAAGGAGCCGACCACCGAGAAGGTGGTGGACATCAACGACCGCGACGAGACCAAGGGGATCGAAGCGGCGCGCAAGATGCTCAAAGCGGAAAATCTCGAAGAGACCGAAGAAAATATCTTCATCGCCGCCACCTGCAAGGAAAAGGGCATCCAGTACCTCAAGGGCGAGGCACGGACCAACGTCCGGAAAATCGACCGCAGTAAACAGGCAGCCGAGGAGTCCGGTGCCGGAGCACCCTCGGCCTACACCGTCACGGTCAACAACACCCCCTACACGGTCAAACTCGAAAACGGAAACGCCCTGGTCAACGGTGTCTCCTACTCGGTGGACGTCAAAGCCGCCGATAAGAACGCTGCCCCCGGATCCGCGGGCGGCGCCGCCTCCAGCGGCGAGACCCACCGGGTCGAAGCGCCGATGCCCGGCCTCGTTCTCAGGATCGAGAAAAACCCCGGGGAGAGTGTCCAGGAGGGCGACCTGATCATGGTCATGGAAGCGATGAAAATGGAAAACGAGATCCACGCCCCCGCTTCCGGTACCATTCGGGAAGTGGCAGTAAAACAGGGCGATCAGCTGAAAGCCGGTGATCTTTTAGCGGTCATCTCATAAGGGGTCGTCTATGAATCTAGGAGAAGCACTATACAACTTTTGGGTTTCCACGGGTCTGGTAAATTTCGAGCTGGGGCAGGCAACGATGATCCTGGTGGGACTTGTACTGATCTATTTGGCCATCGCCAAAAAGTTCGAGCCCCTGCTGCTGCTGCCGATCGGCTTCGGCGGGATACTGGCCAACATTCCGTTGGCGGCTATCGCCGGACCGGAGGGTCTGATCGGTATGATCTACGCCGTAGGTATCGACACTGGGGTCTTCCCGCTGTTCATCTTTATGGGCGTCGGGGCGATGACCGACTTCGGCCCCCTGATTGCCAACCCCAAGACCGCTTTGCTGGGCGCGGCGGCCCAATTCGGCATATTTTTCACCCTAATGGGAGCGCTCTTTCTCTCGGGTATTCCGGGTTTTGAGTTCAACGTGGCCGACGCGGCGGCCATCGGTATCATCGGCGGAGCCGACGGCCCGACCTCGATATTCGTCGCCAGCCAGCTCTCGCCGCGCCTGCTGGGCGCCATCGCGGTGGCGGCCTACTCCTATATGGCGCTGGTCCCGATCATCCAGCCGCCGGTGATGAAGCTTCTGACCACCAAGGAGGAGCGGAAGATTAAGATGGAGCAGCTGCGCCACGTCACAAAACGGGAGAAAATAATCTTTCCCCTGGCGGTGCTTGGCCTGACCATCCTGCTGCTGCCCTCGGCCACTCCGCTGGTGGGAATGCTGATGTTCGGCAACCTGATCAAGGAAGCGGGGGTCACCGACCGGCTCTCTAACGCGGCGCAGAACGAACTGATGAACATCGTCACCATCATGCTGGGCCTTTCGGTGGGCTCCAAGCTGGAGGCCGACAAATTTCTCAATATCGAAACCCTCGGAATCCTGGTGCTGGGGCTGGTGGCCTTCGTCATTGGTACGGGTACAGGTCTGCTGCTGGCCAAGTTGATGAACAAGCTCTCACCGCACCACCCGATCAACCCGCTCATTGGCGCGGCGGGGGTATCCGCGGTACCGATGGCCGCTCGAGTGGCCAACAAGGTCGGTAAGGACGCCAACCCACAGAACTACCTGCTGATGCACGCCATGGGACCGAACGTAGCTGGGGTGATCGGCTCGGCCATCGCCGCCGGCGTGCTGCTGGCCATCGTCCCGATGATGTGATTTTTTCGAACCTTGCACACTTGAACAGACGACAGGCTGCCCATCGAGGGCAGCCTTTTTTTTGCAGCGCTTGGACGTGGCTGTAGTCGGGCAGTAGCGGACCAGACTTTTTTCGCGTACTATTTCTCCTGCTCGGTCATCCCGGTGATAAAAAGCTGCTTCATCGAGATTACCACCACTACCGGTGGCAGCATCGCCAGCATGGTGCTGGCCATAATTATGTGCCATTCGGCCTGTTGGTCGCCCACCGCCAACATACGGTTGATCCCGATCAGCAGTGTGTAGAACCGCTCCTGGGTGGTCACCAGGAGGGGCCAGAGGTACTGATTCCATCCGTAGATGAAGAGAATGACGAACATCGCCGCGATAGTGGTACGAGAGATGGGCAGTAGAATGCGCCAGAAAAACTGCATCGGCGTCGCCCCGTCGATTTTCGCCGCCTCGGCCATTTCGTCGGGCACTGACATGAAGTACTGCCGAAAAAAGAACGTCGCCGTGGCCGAGGCGATGATCGGCAGAATCAGACCGGCGTAGGAGTTTAAAAGGCCCAGATCGGATACTACCTTGTAGGTCGGCAGAATCCGCACCTCCACAGGGAGCATCAGGGTCAGAAAGATGGCCCAGAAGAAAAACTGCCGCAGGGGGAAGCGAAAGTAGACGATCGCGAAGGCGGCGAAAAGCGAGATGATAATCTTGCCGATACTGATCCCCAAAGCCATGATGGTGCTGTTCATCAGCATCAAGCCCGCCGAGGCTCCAAAGGACTTCGAGCCCTCGAGTATCGCTTCGGTATAATTGGCGATTATTTTGAGCCCGGGGATGAAGGGCATGGGACGTCTCAAAATATCGGAGAGCTCGCTTGTAGAGGCGACGAAGATAATATAGATGGGAAAAATCACGATGATCAAACCGATGATCAAAGACAGGTGAGTAAAAAAAGTTAAAACCGGATTTTTTTCTACCATTGCCATACCGTCACCCCCTAATACTCGACTCGGCGTTCCAAGAATCGGAACTGCAGCACGGTGATCAATATGACAATGATCATCAGCACCAC
>DSBN01000272.1 GCA_011046055.1 Sediminispirochaeta sp.
GGACAGCTGACACGCTTCGGTGGATCCCTTCTGGAGCTTCCGCGCAATTACCGCAGCCACCCCGAGCTGATCTCCTTTTTCAACCGCCTCTTCCGGCGGGTAATGGGGGGCGAGGAGGAGAAGTTGGATGACTTCGAAGCGCTCTTCTCCGCTTTGGAGGCACCCGGGGATAATCCGGACTACTCCCCTCAGGTGAGGCTGCTGTACAAAGCCTACGAAGGGACGGAGGAGTCGGGGGTCGAGGAGCCCCTGTCGGCCTCGGAAGCCGAAGCCTGGGCGATCGCCAAGTTCATCAAGGATGAGGTCGGGGGAGGGCGGCTGAAGACTCGGGGACGGCGAGCCTCATATGAGGACGTCGCCGTGCTCTCCCGCAGCTCGGGGAAGCAGATCCATCTGGAGAAATACCTTCGCCGACTCCAGGTGCCCTACACGGTGCAGAGCCTGCGCAGCCTTTTTCAGGATGCCCCGGTGAACGATATGTATCAGTTCCTGCAGCTGCTCATCTATCCAGAGGACAGGACCGCCTACGCGGCTTTGCTGCGCTCGCCCTTTGTCCGGCTCTCCGACGAGGTGATCCTCCGTATTCTCTGGGATGTCGACGAGGAGAACAATTTCTTACCCGCTTTCGTTCATGACGGAGAGGAAGAGCGCTTCGGCAGCGACGGAGAGCGGGAGAAATACCGAACCGCCCGGGAGAACTACCACCGACTGAGGAAGATGCTGCCCGGAGCCTCTATCGCCGAGTTGATCCGTTATCTGTGGTACAATGCCGGCTACCGCTACACGGCCCTACGCAACCCGGATTACCACCTCTATCTGGAGTTCTACGACGCCCTGATCGCCCTGGCCGGGCTCAGTGACAGTCGTGGGGAGTCGCTGCCGCGGTTTTTGGATTTTCTCCGGCGGAACCTTGGGGACTACCAAAAGCTGGAGGAGCTCAACCTTATTCCCCGCCGCGGCGGCGGCGTGAGGTTGATGAGTATCCACGCCTCAAAGGGGCTGGAGTTTCCGGTGGTGATCCTGGCCGACCTGGGCAACAGCGGGATGAAGGGCGGGGGGAGGCTCTACGCCAGGACCGAGGAGTTCGGCCCCGCTTTGAGCACCCTCAAGCTGAATGATAAGGGCCAAAAAAAGAAGCGCCTCTATTTCAGCGAGGCCGTGGCCGAGAGGGAGCAGATGCAGGAGGCGGCGGAGCTGAAACGGCTCTTCTACGTCGCCTGTACCCGGGCTATGGACCATTTGATTTTCAGCGGGGTGCACCACTCGCGGAACCGAAATCTGGAGCAGAAGAACGGACAGTCGGTGCTGCTGAACCTTTTGCTGCAGGCCTTCGGATGGGACGGAAAGTCCTCGGTCTTCGAGCTGACCGAAACCTTGGGTTGCCGAATCGAAGAGATCCCCGAAGTGTCGGAGGAGACGATCCACCGGGAGAGCAGTTTTTCCCGATCCGCCGACCTGGAGCAGGTCCGCCGCCGTTTCGACGCTGCCAAGAAGGTGGAGCGCTCCTTCAACCGACGACAGTGGACCGCCACCGCGCTGAACGCCCGATGGGTCGACTTGAAGGGCGAGGTGTCACTGGAGAGGGGCGAATCACCGGTCGATGAGAACGAGGGGCAGCTCGATGACTCCGAATCGGGGCCGGCCTTCGGCGAACTGGTCCACCGGATCATCGAGGGGCGGATCAAGGGGAGCCCCGCCGCGCCGGATCTGCCGCCGACGCTGGAGAGCTACGGCGAGGAGGATACCCGGCGGCTCGTTGAGTCGGCCCGGCGGATAGCCGACTCCTTTTTTCAGAGTCCCCTGGGCCGAGAGGTGGAGAGCGCCGCCGAGAGGGTGGAGTCGGAGCTCCCCTTTGTGCTGCGGGTCGACGGACCGAATACCGAGGGTGGGGTAGAGCCGATCGTGGTCAACGGCAAAATCGACCTGATCCTTGACCGCGAGGATCAGGTGCTGGTGCTGGACTTCAAGACCGACCGCCATGCCCGCCCGGAGGCCTACCGGCTGCAGATGGAGCTCTACCGTCGGGCGGTCGAGGAGATCTATCGGTGCCGAACGCGGGTGTTTCTGGTCTACCTGCAACACGGAGAGAGTGTGGAGCTCGAAGAGGGGATGAAGCTGGAAGAGCTTTTAGAGGGATTGACGTGGTGAGACAAGCGCTGTTTAATGCGCGACGCAAATGATTTGTAGATGCTGGTTAATCAACTTTGAACCAATCGGGGAAACTCCCGCCCAGGGTGGTGGTGATCTCTCTGCTGCAGGCCAGACATTTTTCGGCAAGCTCCTCCAGTTTGTAGGGGTCTAAGTCGATGGATGTGCCGATTATGGTGATCGAACCGATCACCCGATTCGATCTGTCAAAGATAGGAGTGGCTAAGGCATTGATTCCGTAATTATACTGCTGTATGTTGTACGCCACTCCCGTCTGGTAGATTTCCTTTAATTCTTTGTTGATCGTTTCTATATCGGTTATGGTGTAACCGGTGAACTGCTCGTATTTTTCCTTCTTCAAGATTGCCTGTCTCTCGAGCTCGGAGAGAAAGGCCAGTATGACTTTTCCTGATGCGGTACAGTACATCGGCAGTATCTGTCCTCGGGCGATCGATGCTTCGGTCTTTATGTGTCCAAAAACCGCCATATCCACGCACAAATTCTCTCTGTATTGGGCAAAATATACCACTTGTCCCGTCTCCGCGTGGAGCTTCTCCAAGTAGGGTATGCTCACGTCTATGACATCCAGTCCGGCGAGCATGTAGTCCGCATAGCGAAGATGAGTGATGCCTAAGAAATAATGTCTGTCCGAATTCCGCTGAGTGATAAAACTGTATTTTTTGAGTGTAGAAAGTATTCTGAAGCAGGAAGACAGCGGAATATCGAGTTCTTCGCTGATCTTTTTGCTTGTAAGGCCGTGTTTGTAGTTGGCACACAGAAGCTCAAAAATGCGGTATATCTTGTCTATTGTTCCCATGGAGAGAGAGTGACTCATTTTAGCGGCGAATTCAATAGATGAGAGAGGTACTATCACTATTTGATAGTAAAAAAACTCATTTATTGATTGGAAAAGGAAGCTGCTATAGTATAAAAATCATCTTTTGTGGTGAAGAGAAATATGCACATAATTGAGAAGGCGAAAGAGATAAAAACTACCGATGCTTCAGTCAAGAGTATTCGTATCATTGGATCGGAATATGTAGACATTGAATTGAATTGTCCTTTTGTGGCGGAACATGCCCTTCCCGGACAATTTGTGATGGTACACACCCTTAACGAGACCCTACAAAACCTTCTTTACCGGCCCTTTGATATCGCCCAAACCGATCGGAGCAATGGAAGCTTTCGACTGCTGGTGAAAATCACCGGCAAAGAGACCCTCAATTTGAGCCACTTGAAGACGGAGGAAGGGATACGGGTTACAGGTCCTCTGGGCAAGGGCATTGTAGATTTCGACAGCCGATCAATCGGCCTTTTGGTCCGGGGAGTGGGAAGCGCCGCCGTGATATCTCTCGCCCAAAAAGCGCGTCAAGAAGGTATAAAGGTGTATACCTTCTTTTCCGCGTCAACCGGAGAAAGGCTCATCGGAAAGGAGTACTTGCGGGAGTTTTCCGATGAGCTTTTTATCATCACCGATGATGGTAGTGAGGGACACCACGGGGATGCCCGTGAGGTGGTTTCGTCTTTTTTGGAAAAAAGGGAGATACAAAGTCTCTATACTTGCGGTTCCCGGCGTTTTGCCCGTTACGTGCAAGGGCTGAATAGAGAAGGGAAAACGGAGGGGTATATCTTTCTTGAAGAACTCATGGGCTGTGGCATCGGGTACTGTCATGGCTGTGCGGTGAAAAAAGCCAAGGCGGAAGGATACTATCTTGTCTGTGTCGATGGCCCGATCTTTTCGGCGGATGAGGTGGAGATACCATGAATAGACTCGAAACCGAGATAGCGGGAGTCGTTTTTAAGAACCCGGTTATGCCGGCTTCAGGAACTTTTGAGATAAACGACTATACCCAAAGTTTTCTCGACCCGAAAAAACTGGGCGCCTTGATCAACAAGACGGTTTTTCTCAAACATCGTGCTGGAAACAAACCCCCGCGCATCGCCGAGACCGCCTGTGGGGTACTCAATTCCGTTGGGATTCCCTCGGAGGGCATCGATTATTTTCTTGAGCATACACTGCCCCTTCTCAAGAGCTTTGGCACACCGCTTGTAGTGAGCGTGGGGGGGAACTCCTTGGAGGAGTTCCGGACTATTGGCAAAATAGTCTCCGATACCGGTGAGGCCGATCTGATTGAGCTCGATCTCTCGTGCCCGAACATGGAGGATGGGAGCATATGGGCAGCGGAGGACGAAAAACTCCATAAGGTAGTAGAGACGGTCAAAGATGTTTCCGCGGTACCTATCATTACCAAACTGTCGCCTCAAGTAAGCGATATCGGCAAAACCGCGAAGATAGCCGAAGATGCGGGGGCGGACGCCATCTCCCTTATAAATACGTTCCCGGGGATAAAGATTGACGTGAAAAAAGGATCTCCCATCCTGGGAAATATCATCGGAGGTCTATCGGGACCGGCTATTCTTCCTCTCGCGGTATACGCGGTTTGGCAGGTCTACGAATCGGTCGACCTTCCCATTATCGGTATGGGGGGGATAAGCAGTGTAGAGAGCGCCTTGGAAATGGTGATGGCCGGAGCCAGTGCGGTCTCCGTTGGAATGTACAACTTCGTCGATCCGGCAATCATGGGAAAATTGATCGACGAGCTGGAAACATATATCACTGCGAATAAAATCGAGTCTTTCGCTGAGCTGGTAGGTATGGCGCATTCGCCACAGCTCAGTATATGATATTATGACTATCATTATTTGATAGTATCTCCTATCTTTTCATTGACGGATAATTGGAGATGCAAATATGACTCCCGTGAAAAAAGCTTGACGTAAATTCAAAAAACCCGGGAAAGTTGGACGGAGGACCCTGCCTTATCTGAGTATATGTTCCCGGGCCAGGTGAGCCTGCCACTATTCGTACTGGTCTGCCGGCTATACGCCCCCGTTAGGACTTTTCCTCTTCCCTTTATGCCCCCTAACAGAGCGCATATCCAGCCGGAATTGGTTTTGATCCATCTTCAGGAAACAGGTATCCCGTAATTCTTCGAATGTTGACCATCATGCCACTCAAGACCATCATGGTTGTAATTCGGGGCTGACCCCGAACAGGCAGCTTACAGAGATGACCGCCAAAGGGGTGAATCACACTGCGAACGGTGCTCTCAA
>DSBN01000382.1 GCA_011046055.1 Sediminispirochaeta sp.
GAGAACATCTCTTCGTCGGGCATTTCCCCCGTGGCGGCGTAGCTCGCGGCGGCCTGTTCCAATTGCCGAGCAAGCGTATCGTCAACTCCAAGCCACCGAATTTGACCAAAGTAAAACTGAGGAATACTGGTACTGTCGACCTTATAATATTCGAGAGCTTTTCTAAAAAAATCATGGTGCTCAGTACTCTCAAGGACCTCGTATCTCTCCACCCTTAACTCGGGATATCGTCGCTCAAGCTCGTCTAACAGAGGCTCGGCGGCGGCGCATCGAGAGCAGCCTATCCCCCAGAAGAACAGCAGCTTCCCCTCTTCGCCGAGACCGGAGAAATCGGCCCCATTCGATGTTTCCTTAGGCGTGATGGGTCGTGCCGTGGCTCGATCGAAAGGACGAAATTCTCCCCGATCTAGGAGATAGTGAAGCTCCTGTTCCACGAAGTGTTCGATAGCGTACTTGCCCTGGTAGGCGTTGTTTCCAATAAATAGTATTGGTGTGGTGAGGAGATCGAGGTCCATGGAGGAGAGTGCCGTGATGCTGAGCCAGAGTAGAAGAGCGAAAGCCGCGCGTACCGTTGTAGACAAGTATGTCGATCTTTACTTCAAAGAGGTGGTCTCGACCATATAGCGCACATCGCTGCCGTCGGGGCTCCACATTCGTTTCTCCACCACCACCACCAGTCCGCTTTCAGCCGGGGAGAAGTAGACCGCTTTGATACGGTACGACTCGACCTTCTCGCGGCGGTAGTCTGGCAAGCCCAGAGTATAGCTGCGGGTCTGACCGGATTTCTGCTTCGCCGTCAACTTGATGTGGAAGGCGGCGCTGACCTTCTCCCCGCTGCCGAATTTTTCCTGGATCAGCTCGAGCTTGTAAGAGTCGCCGCGAACAAAGTCCCGAAACTCTACCTCTGATTTCGGCTCCTCACCGTCGATGAGCACGTACACCGGTCTGCCGGTGTTCATATGGTCTATGTCGCGTTCTTTGATCAATGGGGAGGCCTGGTGCAGCAGGTTGAACAGGGCACCGCTGCCGTCCTGTCCGACACTGATCTCGCCGGGATGCTTTTTGGAGAAAACCCCCTCTTTCAGAAACTGGTTCTCCGCCACATCCACCGCAAATACTTCGGCGTAGGCCGGTCCGCCCATATCCTCGATCCCGTACTGTCCGAATAAAAACACCGAAGAATCATCGGAGAAACCCAAGTTCACGAAACTCGCCACATCTCCACTCCAAAGCGGTAGCGTGGAGAGCACAACAAGCATTCCGATGAGTAAAGACCGTCTTTGCATATATCCCATCCTCCCCTCTTTATATCGTACCAAATTACGGGAGGCTTTAGGGACAAAGCGGCATTTGCGGCATTAGTTTGAGAAACTATTGATCGACCAGCCCCTCCCGTCGTAGAGTAATCGGTATGACTCACAAAGTTCGAAAGCGGATGCTGATCGGCGCCATGGTCGTCTCGGCGCTGATTGTACTGATTCAGATCATCAACCTTCTGACGATCAGCCTCTTCGTAGATCTGCAGCAATACGCCGACAGAATCGAGTTAATCGGCACCACAAGCAAAATACCTCTGCAGCTCTCGATCCTGGGGCTCCAGGCCCTGATAAGCAGCTTTGCCCTGGTGGGACTCTACCTCTTTTTCCGAAAAACCCCCTCCCCGGAGGTGTTCTTTTTCCAATTCGCCCTATTGACCTGGTCTTTCACCAGTTTGCGCTCGGTGAGCATCCTGCTGGCCACCCAGGTGGTGAGCCTGTTCAGCCTCCTCCCCCTGACCAAACTTGTAGTCTTCGGTCGAATCTCCGCCTTGTTCTGCCTCTTTCTCTCCGGTTATTTCGCCACCGGGGTCACTTTTCAGAGACAGGGCTTCTACTTGTTCGGGGGACTAGGTTTGGCAGCCATTATCGCCGGCATCATTCCGGTGGACTGTACTGTCTTCCAGATGGACCTGCTGTGCAACACCGGCAAAGACGTGGGGTTCAAGATCACTTTCTACTCAATCGGCTTGTTCGCCGTTGGAAACTACCTCTACGCCGCGGCGATGAACTCGAACCGAGATTACATATTCAACAGCGCGGCGGTGTTTCTGGTGCTCGCGGGCACGGAGCTCAGTTATTTTTACATCTCGTCAACGTTAGGATTGCTTGGCCTGGGAGTGGTCGTCGCCGGAGTCATTCTCTTCGCGCAGAAGACCCACAAAATATACCAGTGGTTCTAAAGCATCAGCAGCATGGTCAGCAGGCCCACCCCGACGGGAAGAATGATGTTGTCCATATCCTTGGTGGGAAAAAGCTCGAGCCCGGTAGCCGCCAGGGCGATCAGCACGGCCTCTCTCGGCTCATGTACAATCCCGAGAGCCAAGGCCAGCACCGTGGCGAAACATGCCAGACTGCCGATAATCGTTTTGCCCCCGGTGTGGGGAATACTGATCCTTCCGAACATCTTTCCCACCAGGGCGGCCAAGCCGTCGCCGAAAGCCAGAGCGTAGACGGCCATCGCCGCCGCCGGCTGGGGGTAGAGAAACAGGGCCAGCATGGCACCCAGGCCGAGGGTGATCGGCCCGAGCACGAAACGGTCCCGGTCCCGTACCCGGGCGGCGTGGGTGGTGATGGTGGAAATGAGAAAGACCGGTCGGCCGTGCAGTCTCTGTACCTCCGACCAGGTATAGAACAGCACTCCCGCAGCCAACATCACCAGAGTCAATTGGAGGTTAAGCCCCGCCAAAAGAGGCACCAGAGCTATCAGCATGTGAATCGACTTCCGCAAGATTTCGGTGCTGATCTCACCTTTATCTATCATACTCTTTAAATACACTATTGAACTCATACAGTCGCATCCTATGTATCTCAGGCTTCACACAATATACTTGCAAGCTTCGTGCCATACCGACGGTTATCTGTATTTTTATGTATCCCACGATCATGAAGATAATTAAGGGACAAATGAAGGAACGTAAAAAATGAAAAAAATCAAATCGTATTATTTTCTATACACATTTATTCTAAAAAAACTACTTAAAAAAAGAGCCACTCCCGGGCTCGATCATCCCGGGAGCACCTACAACCGAGCGGCATACAATCAGCCGATGGCCTTCACCACCTTCTCTATGATTTCACGGAGTGCTTTGGCGGAGATACTGTCGGGAGAGTCCAGTATAAAGTGAGTCCCCGAGTCTTCGGCCTCCATTAGAGCTTGTTCCATCGGGACCGGACCGAGGAAGGGAACCTCCATCTCCTCCGCGGCGATCCGTCCCCCGTCCTTGCCGAAAAGCGGAATCTCCTGCCCACAGTGAGGGCATAGCAAGCCGCTCATGTTCTCCACCACCCCCAACACGGGGATGTTCAGCTGCTTGGAAAAGTTGATGCTTTTGCGGGAGTCCAAAATGGCCACCTGCTGCGGGGTGGTCACCACGATGCTCCCATCCAGCTCGGGAATCAGCTGGGCCACGGTCAAAGGCTCGTCTCCGGTACCCGGAGGAGTATCGATGACCAGATAATCCAGTTTTCCCCAATTCACATCCGCCAGAAACTGCTTGATAACTCCGATCTTCAGGGGGCCGCGCCATATCACCGGAGTGTCCGGCCCGTGACCGGCCATCGAGAGGCTGACGACCTTCAGATTCTTGATCACCTCGAAGGGCTCGATTCCATTTTCGTAGGACATGAGCTGAGCTTCGTCCGCCCCCAGCATCTTGGCCACGTTGGGTCCATGGAGGTCCGTATCCATAAGCCCGACTTGGTAGCCCTTTTCAGCCAGAGCCAGGGCGAAATTCACCGACATAGTAGTTTTGCCGACTCCGCCTTTTCCGCTGAGCACCAGAATCTTGTGCTTGATATCCGCCATCCGTTCTTTTAGGCGCGCATCCTGCGCCTGGGTGTCCTGTGTGTTATGACCTGCCATACGCTTCCTTTTAGAATATAGTTAAAATCACTGCTTTGAAGATAGTCATTTTGTCTTCAATAGGCAAATCTTGTCTTCAATAGGCAAATCTTGTCTTCAATAGGCAAATCGCGGTCTCTCATATCGTCAATGATGCCCGCAATCCCCGTGTCCGCCACCGTGCCCGTGATCGTGTCCGTGATCGCAAGGGGATCCTCCGGCCTTCAAATCACCTTTGGCCAGCTGCTCGATCGCCGCGTCCACCGGTCCGGAGACGCCTATCAAGGCATCGATCCCCAGACTCTCGAACAGACTCATTGCCCGCTGTCCCATACCGCCGGAGACTATGACCTGAACACCCAGATCGCTCAAAAATCGGGGAATCCGACCGGGTTCGTGCCCGGGGTTCGGCACTTGCCGCTGCTCCATAAGCCCGCCCTCTTCCAGCTCCGCTATCGTATAGGAGGGGCAGCGCCCGAAGTGCGCTGCCACCTGACCATTGTCCGTCGCAATGGCTACTCTCATTCAGCTCTCCTCCCCCGGTGAGTCCATCGCCTCGATCTCCTTCTCCAGAAAGCGAAGACGCTCCTCCAGATCCTCTTTCTCCTGCTGAAGAAACCGCTTTTGATTCTCCGGCGCCACCGGGGCCGCTGCCCAGGGGTGGTAACGGCCCGGTCCGAAGTGGGACGCCCGGCCCCATCCCAGGCCCATACCGTATCCTCCTCGACCTCGACCACCTCCGAAGCCCCACGCCATGCCCATTCCAGGTCCGGGGGCGCTCACGTAGCCCGGAGCTCCGCTTCCGCTGCAGTAGCCAAATCCTCTTCCACTCATTGGTCCCATTCCGTTGGGTCCCGTCCTATCTCCTCGTGGCATAATACACCTCCTCGTAGGCACGCAAGCGGTGCCTATTCCGTGGCCGAGTCGCTTTTCTCGGCGCAGCGCTCGCAGACCCCGTATATCTGCAGGATCGTGCTGCGCGCCTTGAAGCCCTCGGCCTTCTCTATATTTTTCTCCAGCTGCTCAAGCAGCTGTTTCTGCTCATCACTCATCGAATCCAGGCTGATCGTCTGATAGCAGTTGTTGCAGATCAGCACTCCACGCTTTTGAGCCTCGTCTTCGGTGGCCAGCTTGAAACGACCTCTTCCGTCGCCGCCGTCGATCCGGGTGACAAAACCCAGGTCCACCAAAAGCTGCAAGGTCCGATAGACCGTGGCCAGTCCGATACCGGGCTGGCGCTGGTGGACCAGGAGGAAGAGATCCTCGGCGCTGAGGAAGTCGTTATTCTCCTCGAGAATCTCCAGGATGATCTGCCGGGGAACGGTCAGTCGGTATCCGTGGTGCTGAAAGCGCCCCTCCATCCGGGCC
>DSBN01000349.1 GCA_011046055.1 Sediminispirochaeta sp.
ACCCTGGCCCATTTAAAGAATAAAAGGGTCTACCGTGCGGAAAACGGTGAACCCGGCAAGGGTAAACAGCGTCACGGACGAAACGGTGACAACGTCACGGTCCACGTCCCTCCAGGCACCATTCTCAAAGATCCGGAGAGCGGAAAAGTACTCAAAGATTTTATCCAAGAAGGCGAGAGCTGGGTTTTTCTCCGAGGCGGTCGTGGTGGACAGGGAAATATGCACTTCGCCACCAGCCGCCGACAGACTCCCCGGTATGCCCAGGACGGCGAGCCGGGAGTCCAGGTTCGACTGCACGTGGAGCTGAACCTCATCGCCGACATCGGCTTCGTCGGTCTGCCCAACGCCGGAAAGTCGAGCCTCTTGAGCGTCTTGACCAACGCCCATCCCAAAATAGCCTCCTACGCCTTCACCACCAAAATACCCAATCTCGGCGTGATGCGACACCAGTATCGTGACATCATACTGGCCGATATACCAGGAATAATCGAGGGTGCGGCGCAAGGGGCCGGATTGGGAGACAAATTTTTGAAACATATATCGCGTACCTCCGGTTTGGCCGTCTTGGTGGATCTCTCCGACGATGATCCAGTCCACAACTACCACGTGGTGTTGAAAGAGCTGGAGCAGTACGCTCCTGGGCTTTTGGACAAGCCGCGAGTGGTGGTGGGGACGAAAACGGATTTGGCCGGAACGGCGGAAAAATGTGAAACTCTTCGCCGAGAGATCATCTCCAGCCGCCTCATAGGCTACTCGGCTATCACTCTTGAGGGGCTTGAAGAGCTGAGGAATACTTTCGCCGAAATGGTACGACCTGCCGTCGATGTAGAGGAGCCATGAGAACGGTAATCATTGGCGGAACCTACAACCCCGTCCATATTGGACACCTTCACCTGGCCGAAGAGACCCGGTTGCAGTTCGGCTATGAACGGGTCATTTTTGTCCCCGCCAATATCCCGGCGCACAAGGAGAGTGATTCCTGCACCTCCCCGCGGCAGCGCCTGGAGATGCTGAAGCGGGCGACCGAGAGCAGCGGTATTGTGGTCGACACGACGGAGATCGAGCGGGGCGGAGTATCCTACACCTATGAAACGGTTCTCGAATTCTTCAAAAAATACGATATCACCGGAAAGCCGGGGCTCGTGGTGGGAGATGATTTGGTACCGGGACTGTCAAAATGGAGAGAGTGGGACAAACTTCTCCCCTTGATTGATCTGTTAATAGCTCATCGCTTGCACAAACACCACGTGCAGTGCCCCTATCCGCACAGCTACGTCGACAACTTGATGCTGCCCATCTCATCCAGTCAAATAAGACAGCGGGTCAAACACGGACGCGGTTTTCGCTATCTGGTGCCCGAAGAGGTCGCTCGATACATTGACGAACGGGAGATGTATCGTCGATGCTGAGCCGTGGCGAGATGTACGACATCGTAAGGTCCTGGATCAGCCTGCCTCGCTTGCTACACTCCCTGCGTACCGCCGAGTGTAGTGCCCATCTTGCGGTCCGTTTCCAGCTCTCCGTGGAGAGGGCGTATTTAGCCGGCTTGGCTCATGATATTGCTCGAGAAGTTCCGGAGAGTACATTGATCGGCAAGGCCAGCGACGATGAGTACGAACTACTACCGGAGGATCGGCGATATCCGATACTGCTCCACGGCCGAGCGGCAGCGGAGATACTGCGGATCGAATACGGAGAGAAAAGGGAAGACCTGCTCCAGGCAATCCGGTGGCACACTCAGGGATCTCCCGAGATGGGGAGTTTGGGGAAGGCGCTGTTCATTGCCGATTACATCGAAGAGGGGCGTCGTCATATTACCGATGAGGAACGTCGAAGGATTCTGAATACCGGGAGCCTCGAAGCTATGTGCTTTGAGGTTGTAGAGAGACACCGGGCATATTTGGAGCTGAAAGGGCTGCCGACTTCAAGAAGAACCGAAGCTCTTATCGAGAGACTGACGGAGGAAAAAAATGAGAATGGCAAAGCCGGATAAGGCACATCTGTTCATTTTGCTGATAGTCCTCGTTTTGCTCGGCTCGGGAGTATATATTTTTTTCCAGTTGAGGACGAACCAGATCAGCGCAGCTATCGAAAAGAATCAGACGCTCTCCTTCCTGCTGCTGGTCAGAGAGGGAGAAGAGCTTCTCTTTTCAGAGTTGGTTCTTTTTCATCCGGATACAGGGAAATCGGGGATAATCGATATTCCCCTGTCCTTGGGTGTCATCGACCCCCGTGAGAACAAGATGATGCCGATCAAGGGGCTTTATAACGGCGATGACGAGACCCTTTTTCTAAAAAAGGTAAGTGATCTGATAGGCTTCGAGGTGGAGCACACCCTGTCGGTGGGAACAGAAAATCTGGTGAAGTTTGTCGACCTGTTGGAAGGCCTGGAGTTTTTCATTGCCAATCCGGTGGAGATGATTTCCGATGATAAAATGGTGATCATCCCATCGGGCAGCGTGGTCCTCGACGGGGAGAAGGCGGTGACCTACGTCACGTATACCGATCCGCAGGAGCGACAAAACGAAGAGATATCTCGAAAGCAGAAGTTTGTACACTCGATGCTGCGGAAAATCGGCCAAATGAGCGATCTTTTCCAACACCGGGAGGTTCGTAAACTGCTGCACCAAATAACTGACAGTAGTCTCTCCGATCGAGCTCTGGATAGTCTGGTCGCCGCATTCGGAGATCTGGACTACGACCAGGTGATCTATCAAAGGGTGCTTGGAAACTCGCGCCTTGTCAATGAAGAGGAACTGCTGTTTCCTTATTACGAAGGTCGATTGATCAAAGAGTCCCTGCAGCAGACTCTGACCGCTTTGACCAACCGGGAAATCGTCAACACCAAGGAGTTGAGTGTCAGCATTGAGATCCTCAATGGAACCGGAAGAAGCGGTTTGGCCGGGAGGACCTCTCAAATTTTTCAGAGTTTCGGCTACGATGTGGTGCGAGTGGGCAACGCGGACCATAGTGAGTATGAAAAAACCACCGTCACCGGCCGGGAAGGGGAGCTGGCGGCGGCACAGCAGGTAGCCAATGTCATTCAATGCAGCAATGTCGAGACCCGAAAGGAAGAGCTGCCGGGAGACGAGCTGGTGGAACCGATGGCAGCTTCCGAAGTGGTAGACGTTACAATCATATTGGGGAAGGATTTTGATGGTAGATACTGTAAAAACTGAAGAGATCGCCGTTGAAGTCGGACGGATTCTGGACGAACACAAATGTCGTGATACCGTGGTAATAGATGTACGGGAACAGAGCAGCTGGACGGACTACTTTGTAATAGCCACGGTGAACAGTATGGGACATTTAAGAGGATTGGTGCGGCAATTGAAGAGGGATTTGAGCGAAAAGCAGATTGGCATACTGCATCGTCACAAAAGGGTGGCCGAAGACGGGTGGGAGCTGATCGACTGCGGATTCATGCTGATACATCTGATGGACGAACCGACCAGAGATTTCTACGACTTGGAAAAACTCTGGTTCAACGGGAAGGTGATGTTTCAGTCGTCGACTCCGTCAAAATCGTCGTAGTCCAAGCCGTCTTCGTAGTCCAAGTCTTCTTCGTACTGGTCGTAAAAGTCGTCTTCGGCGTCGTACTCTTCGTCGGGGGAGTCATCATCTTCGTCGTTCAGATCGTCGAAGTGTTCGTGTATTTCATCACCGAAGTCGTCGAAGTCTTCGTCAAGATAATCCTCGTCGTTTTTGTCGAGCTCGGAATCATTACTAAAATGTCGACTCATATAAGGTGCGCCTCCTTATCCGAACAGCGTTTTTCTAGGCTTAGTATAGTTTGCGCGCCGGCGTTGTCAATTCAAATTTATGCAATTTCTGAAAAAACTTGCCCCGGATCTACAAAATAGGTTAGGATCATTTTGATATGGAAAAAAGAATATGCATCTCGGCACCGGCCAAAGTGAACCTACACCTGGAGGTCTACCCGACCGAAGGGAGTACCTATCACGGGATACGATCACTATTTGTGATGGTCTCTCTCTTTGACGAGCTCTCGGTCTCCTCGATTTCCGGCAGACAAGACGGGGAGGGATCGTGTCTGGTGGAGGGATTTCAGGGCCTACGACCAGAGGACAACTTGATCTGTCGAGCCCACCATCTGTTTTGTCTTCGCAGCGGTCGGATGCTGCCGGTACGGGTACGAGTGGACAAGCGTATTCCAGCAATGGCCGGCTTAGGGGGTGGATCGAGCGATGCTGCGGCAATGCTGAAAGCAATGAACCTGATGCTACGCGGGGAAGGCTTTTCTCCTCTCTCTGCTTCGGCTTTGCACCGGATAGCCGAAGAGCTGGGCAGCGACGTTCCCTTCTTTCTCGGTACCAGCGCGGCTTTCGCCGAAGGCCGCGGGGAGATACTGAGCTCGCTGCCCGCTCCGCCGAACCATACGGTGGTCCTGCTCAAACCGGAGACTGAGGTCTCTACCGCCGAGGCTTACCGACTGCTCGACGAGCGGGGGTGCTTCCAAGAGCTTCCCGTGTCGAGGGAGGAACTCCAAAAAGCCCTCTACGTAGATAGTCCGAACACATGGTGCTTCCACAACACCTTTACGAATATGCTCGAAGAGGAGTACCCGTTGATAGGCGGAGCCTTGAGGGAATTGAAGGAGCTGGAGGCGGACTTCAGCAACGTATCAGGCAGCGGTTCGGCGGTGTACGGGGTTTTCAACGAAGAAGAAAAAGCAGATCGAGCCTGGAAGACCCTAAAAAGGGGTGGAAAAAATGCCTGGAAAGTAAAAATGCTTGCGAAGCCGCCGGAGCCGGTTTACAATTGAGGCAACTCAATTAATGTTGCCACGGGCTTGGAGGTAATATGGATATTACTGACATCAGAATCAGAAAAGTTGGAACCGAAGGAAAGTTGAAGGCTTACGTTACCGTTACTTTTGACGACTGTTTTGTCGTGCACAATGTAAAAATCATCGAGGGCAAGAACGGCTCTTTCATCGCAATGCCCAGTAGAAAGACCAAAAGGGGCGAGTACAAGGATGTAGCTCATCCCATAAACTCCGATTTTCGAGGACAGCTCCAAGACCGAATCCTCGAAGAGTACGAACGCCAGGTCGCCGAGGGGACCGTAGAGACGGTGGGCGACAACGGCTCGGAGGATTAATCTACTCAGCCACACGAAATAGCAGGCAATCTCGGCAAAAAAAATCTTTCAGGTGGTAGAAAAACTTAAGATCATATGGTATAGTGC
>DSBN01000231.1 GCA_011046055.1 Sediminispirochaeta sp.
CTCCTACCGTACCGATCTGGGGACTGAAGAGGAGGATCGCATGGTTCCCCTCACCCTACGAGGCGAGATAGGGCGGACTCATTATCTCTGGGGCAACTACTACGAGTTTCACCCGGATAAGGGGGGGTACCTCTCCCGGGCGATCTACCGTTATCGCGGACAGAAGGGTGTCTACTGGATGCCCCTGACCAGCCCCTACGGTCCCGGGACCTGGTGGATCGAGGGGGATGCTGCGGTGGCTATCGGTTCAGCGTGGCGTGTCAGTGCGGGCGCTACCTTTCTACGCTACAACCCCGCAGCCAATCTCTTCGATACTCCTTATGAGGCGGATCCGGCGGTACGGGATGCGGACTATCAAAGTAGCGCCGCGGTCTACATGGAAGGAGAATATCTCTGGCCGATAGACCGAGGTACTGAACTTCGGGCTAAAGTAGCTCCGGTGTGGTATTATCACCGCGGGCATGGATGGCCGGAGGTGGAGATTTCACTACAATTTGCTGTGAAAAAGGTTCGGGATTTTACCCGATGACCTGCTGGGAAGCAGGTTTTTTTTTGCGAATTATATATCATCACGATGATATCAATGGGATGCGAAGATATGGGGGGGGGGACTTTCTTTACCAATTAGCTTGTTTATAACTGGTGCTAGGGCATCACCTCCTATACGCATCCACCTTCATGAGCTTGGGGCGAAGGCGAAAAATTTTTAAAAAATTCGGTTTTTTTCAAATTTCTTGAAGCAGCTGGCGTCCTATCGTCCTGATAAGATATAGGAGGTTGCTATGGTACTTTCATTCTATCGTCAAGGAGGCTCGAAAGAGGGGGAGCTGAAAGGCTACGATTTCAAGGCTCATACCACTTCGACCGGTTCGGCGCAGAGGCAGTTGCTGCTGGATTTCGAAGAGGACCGGCTCTGTGTGGTTCGCCAGGTTAGGGCTCAAGGGGCTATCGGGGGCCGGCGTCTGTGGCCGAGTTCCTATGAGTCGGATTTCGACGAGCTCGATCGATACGAAGACATTTCGTAGGAAAAGAGCGTATTACCGTTGCTTAAGCCTCCCGCATTTAATAAGATAAAAATTAATCAGCGGGAGGTTAGAAATGGTAAAAATCATAGTGAACGGATGTAACGGCCGGATGGGGCACACGGTGATCGAGATGGCTACCGAGAGCCCGGAGTTTTCCGTTGTCGCGGGGATAGACCCCCATGGAGAAAAAGAGACATCCTGGGACTTTCCGGTGTACCAGCGGGCCGCGGAGTGCCGCGAAGAGGCGGACGCAATCGTCGACTTTTCCCAACCCGAGGGAGTGGTGGCGCTGCTGCCCTGGGCGCGGGAGCGCGGGATTCCTATGGTCGTCGCCACTACCGGGCTGGATGAGAAACAGAAGAAGCAGCTTCAGGATGCGGCCGAAGATATTCCAGTATTTCAGGCGGCTAATATGTCCTTGGGCGTGAACCTCTTGAAGCTCTTGATCAAGAAGGCGGCCTCGGTGCTCGGGAGCGGTTTTGATATAGAGATTGTGGAAAAGCACCACCGAATGAAAAAGGACGCCCCCAGCGGGACCGCCCTGGCGTTGGCCGATGCTTTGGCCGAGGTGCTGCCGCGGAAGCCGGACTACGTGTTCGGTCGTCAGGAGAAGGATCGGCGGCGGGCTGACGGGGAGATAGGCATTCACGCGGTGCGCGCCGGCAGTATTGTGGGAGAGCACGAGGTGATTTTTGCCGGGCCCGACGAGGTGGTCGAGCTGGGGCATAAGGCCTACAGCCGGCGTCTTTTTGCCTCCGGTGCTTTGAAGGCGGCGGGTTTTCTCAAGGGGCAAAAGCCGGGTTTCTACGGTATGGAGGAGATGCTGGCCGAGGTCATGTGATTCGGCGGACCGCGGAAACGGACGTCTTGCCCCGGCCCGGGGCTTCCGCGGGGAGGTGAGAGGCCCGGCTATTTTTTTTCGAGAAAATCCTTGTACAGCATACTCGTCTGGATGTCGCTGTTGGCCTGGTACTTGCCGCTGCGATACTCTTCGTGATCCGGGGAGATTTCGTGGTAGTATATCTGGCAGATTTCCACATTCGGGTAGATGACGATAGGCTGGACACAGAAGATCTCCAGAGTCCAGTAGCCTTTGAAGCCGACATCTCCAAAACCGGCGGTGACATGGATGAACAGGCCGAGGCGGCCCACCGATGACCGCCCTTCGAGCATCGGTACGGCGCCGTGGGTTTCGGTATACTCTATGGTGCGTCCGAGGTAGAGGCGTCCGGGCTTCAACAGCAGGCCTTCGGGGGGTATAATGATCTCCCGGCTGGGGTTGTCGATTTTCATGTCCAGCTGCGATGAGGTGTAGGAGAGCAGCTTGTTGTGGAGCCGAAGGTTGTAGCTGTTCGGGTTGAGTTGTTCCGGTCTGAAGGGATCGATTATGATCTCTTGGCCCAGTCTTTTGTGAATTTCTCTGCCTGAAAGAATCATATACCGCCTCCGCTCCAATACTTCCGTTGCCGTGAAGTCTAATAGGAATAACGAGGTTTTACAATATGAGTCCGATCAGTCTGCTGGAAGAGGCGGGGTTCGCGAGTTTTTTGGCCGGGTCTTCCGCGTTGGAGTTGTATTTCGGCCAAAGCGGGAGGGAGCCGACGAAGCCGGTGGTCTGGATCGAGACCGAGGGCAGTCTGGTAGATTTGAGCCGTCTTTTTGACGATCTTGTATTCCCCGGAGCCGAGTACTTCGACGCTGCGGTAGAGGCCGGTGGACGTCTCTATATGTTCCACTGCCTCGACGGGGCGCCCTCCGGCGGTAATATGACCCAGGCGTTTCGGCAGGGTCGGTTCTGGTACGATCTTCGGCGTGGGGTGTTCGTCGACCCCTGTGGTGCCTACGAAACCGTCCGAGATGAAGTGCTGCAAGCTGCGGCGGTGGAGGGTTCTTCGTCCCCCTACGCCGAGATACCCGAGGATACGCGCCGGTGGTACGTTGTGGCCGAGGCGGCTATGTTGGCGGCCAATTACGGGTATCGCTGGGATCCTGACCTGGTCGCGCCGATAGGCCGACGGGAAAGCGCCGCAGTACTGAGCCCGGTGGAGCAGCGTTTTGTACTGAGCGCGGTGGTCGGAGGGCGTCACGCCCCGGAGGGGCTGCAGCTGCTGATGGACGGCGGCTTTGTGCAGGCTCATTGGCCTCTGTTGGCCGAGATGGACGAGGTACGGCACTCTAAAGAGCACCACCCGGAGGGCAACGTCTGGCGTCATAGCCTGGAGACTTTCAAGCATCGCAAGATTCTCGAGGTTCCCCTCTCGTTGGCGCTGCTGCTGCACGATTCGGGCAAGGCCTACGCCCGGCCACGGGGGGGCAACCGCTTCGACCGACACGCCCAGATCGGGGCCAGCAAGAGCAGGAGCTTTTTGGGGCAGCTTGGTTTTCCCCAAGATGTGGTCGATACGGTGGCTTTTCTGGTGGAGTACCATATGGTTCCGGGGCTGTTGAGCAGCCTGCCGGTGGGGCGTACGGAGCAGGTGATGTCCTCGCCACTGTTTCCGGACCTGCTGGAGCTCTACCGCTGCGATGTCTCCTCGACTTTTCGAGGTCCCGAAGGCTACTACCAGGCCTGCCGCCGGTATAGGAGCTTTTTGAAGCATAGCCGCAATCCCTTTCGCGGTTCCGACGGGAAAAAACGCCTCCGCCTCCTGGTGGAGTAAAAAAAAGTGATAGATAATTGACCGGCGCCCTGCTATCATAGGACCATGGCCCATCATCGGCAGACGCGGCTATTCTTTTTTTTCTTACTCGTAACGTTCCTCGTTTTCTCCTGTACTTCAGGACCACAAGTTGGGGAGGGAGAAATCGACCCGGGCGCAAGACCAGGGGCAACAGAGTCCGGCCAACCAGCGGAAAATCACGAGACGACTCAGGGGACCCAGAACGCGGCCTCGGGTCCCTATGCCTCGGCGGAGCAGGAGATGCGGCCCCGGACGCAGACTACTCCCCGAGCCACCCGTGAAATCCCCATGGAAGAGCTGCGGACCATGGCGCGCAGCTACGTTCCAGAGGAGTTTCTGTTTCTCTGCGATGAAGATCACGAGCCATTGAGTGTTTTCCAGGATCTCGATGGTAACGGCTTGGAGGATATTTTTTTCCTTCTGGTGGAGAAGGAGGGGCTGAGCGAGCCTCCGGAGAGGACGGGCCGTGTCCAAGCGGAACGACTCTCCGATATGGGACGGCTTTTTGCCGAAGGGACACGACCGCTGTCCTTTTATCTCGCGCTTTTTTTGAGAAATCCTCAAGGCTTGGTGTCGATGTACCGGATCCCGGTGGGACGGTGGTTTGTCTTCGAGGGGATGCGGGGATTTTCTCTGGACCGGAACGAGGAGATGCCCTACTGTGTGGAGCTCTCTTTTCAGACTCATGACGGTGCCGAGAAACAGTGGGTCTGCTTTTCGAAGTTCAACCAGTTTTCTTTCGCCGAGCTGGTCAACGGCACTTCCATCAGTACCGAGTACCGTGACATCGACGATGACGGGCTTCTGGATATTGTCGAGTGGCGCCGGCTCTTTGAGGACGGCACGGGTTTCGAGACCTATCTGACTTGGTACCGCTGGGATGGGGTGAAGTTCACCCAAAAGGCTAGCACCAATATTGTGCGCAATCTGAATGACTTTCTGGGCAACTTGAGCCGGCTTATGGTGCAGGGGAAGTGGGAGGAAGTCCTGGCGCTGGCGGATCTTCCGGATTCTCTCTCCCCTACCGAAGGTCCATCGGCGGAGACTTCGAGTCCCGCATCGGTGGTTCGACGTCTTTTTCCGCCGGAGGCCGAAGGCAACGGTACTACCCGACGGGAGGATCCGCTGCTTGATGCCTTCACTGAAGAGCGAAGATTTCTCAGCATGGTCTTTTTTCCGCGAATTCTGGAAAACCCCTTCTATCACGATTTTGAAAAGGGCGTCTTTGCCAGCAAGAAGAGGTTCCCCGTCCGGTTCCTTCTGCGCAACGGTGAGAAGCTGCTGCGGGAGTGCGTGGTGGGGATGAACGAGAACCCCTTCGCCGAGCCACAGTTTTTCCTTCTGCTGCCGCAATAAAATGAACAAGCTCAATTCCATATACAGCAATTCTCATTTTGGAAAGTGCACTTGCACTTTCCAAAATGAGAATGCCTCCAACAGTTAGAAACACAAATCATTGCTATGCAAATGAAGCAAATTCTCAATTTGGAAGTCATTAGA
>DSBN01000350.1 GCA_011046055.1 Sediminispirochaeta sp.
CCAAATTGAGAATTTGCTTCATTTGCATAGCAATGATTTGTGTTTCTAACTGTTGGAGGCATTCTCATTTTGGAAAGTGCAAGTGCACTTTCCAAAATGAGAATTGCTGGTCAACTACTATCAAATTGTGAGGAATTTCGTATAATAGAGAGTGATGAATGAAGTTATACTCATTGTCGACGACGAAACTTTGATAAACCTGAACACTTCACTTCTTTTAAAAAACAACGGCTACCAGCCGGAATCACTGCACTCCGGCGAGGAGTGTATCGCCTTGCTGGAAACGGGATTCAAAGCGCAGCTCATCTTGATGGATATAGATCTGGGCCGCGGGAGAATCGACGGTACCGAAACCGCGCGGAGGATTTACCAGGCTGGATACGACATCCCGGTGGTCTTCCTGTCGGGTCATACCGATCGACAGACCATAGCCAAGACCGAAGATGTGTCCCATTACGGGTATGTACACAAGACCTTGGGGAACGAGGAGTTTCTCCTGGCCACGGTTAAGATGGCTCTGAAACTCCACCGAACCGAACAGACCTTGAAGAGGAGTGAAAAGAGGTATCACTTTTTCTTCGACAACATTCCGATCGCCACCATCGTCTCCGACGCCGATTACCGGGTGCTCGAATGGAACCATGCCGCCGCTGAGCTGTTCGGCTACAGCCAACGGGAAGCCCGGGGCCGCATCTTGTTGGAGCTCCTTCATTCCGAGAAAAACAACCTGAGTACATCCGAGCTTCTGAGTTATCTTCAAAGCAACTTCGAAGACCGTCATAAGTCGAGTAACGTCAACTACGACCGTACCAAGTGCGGACGGGATATTCTCTGCGAATGGTTCGACCTGCCCTTTCAGACGGAAAACGGCAACTACATCCTCTCGGTGGCCAAGGATATCACCGAACAGCACAACCTGATACAGACTCTGCATCAGACCTTGCTGCAGAAGGAATTTTTGATGCGAGAAATGCACCACCGAGTCAAAAACAACCTGAACATGATCTCTTCGTTGATCAGCTTGAAGGTCCATGACCTGGACCACGAACCGGCGGCGGAGGCCTTGGAGGATGTGAAAAACAAAATATCCGCCCTCAGTTCGCTCTACGAAAAACTGCAGGACAGCGAGGATGTCGGAGTGATAGATTTTGAGCTGTACCTCTCCCAGTTGCTGAACTCACTGCTCGACTCCATGACCAGTTACGACTACGAGCTGGATATCCAGATCGGGGAGATCCAACTCAAACCCCAACAGGCGATCAACCTGGGGCTGATAGCCACCGAACTGACCACCAACGCGATCAAATACGCCTTTAGCCCGAACGAAGACAACCGCTTCCAGGTGACCATGCACGATGAGGCGGAGACCGGGCGGTACCGCCTCTGTTTCACCAACTCCGGGGCTCCCTTTCCCGCCGATGTGGATATCAACTCAGCCAGCTCTCTCGGCCTGGAGCTGGTCCAGAGCATCGTATCCCAACTACGGGGTAGTCTCGAGCTCGAGCGCCATCCCCAGACCTGTTTCATCCTTCGCTTTCCTAAATAAGCTATATAATCAGTCCGGGGTTTATTCCTCCCGAAATACTTTTATTGCACGCCCGTCTCAATTTTCCCGTATCTCGCTCTGTTTTCCCTGTACTGCGCCACCACATCCTTGAGGGTTTTGCCGCGCAGATACTTGTTGATCACTTCTTGCAGCTCCTCCCACATGGGCAGAGTCAGGCAGTCGGGTTTACGGTCGCAGCTATACTGGTGGCTCAGGCAGGATATGGGAGCTAAATCTCCCTCTAAAGATGAGACCATCTCGGCAATGCTGATCTTCTCTGGATTTCGGGCGAGCTTGTAGCCCCCGTACTTTCCCCGGCTGCTCAGCAAAACTCCGGTAGGTTTCAGCAAGCGGACAATCTGTTCAAGATACCGCAGAGAGATCCGTTCTTGCTGTTCCAGCTCTCGCAGTTGGACATAACGATCCTCCTCGACCAGGGCCAGATAGACGAGAAAACGGAGTCCATATCTTGTTCGGGTGGAGTATTTCATACCTAAATACTAAGTTTTTTCCGCCTTTCTGACAAGCTGTTCCTAAGTATTCCGTCCGATTTACAAGGACAAGGGGTTGTTTTTATCGTTTTTTTTCACCAAACTAGTCCGAGGGAGGCGGTATGGATATTCAGGAGAAGTTTGACCGGGTCTTAGAGCGGGTCAAAGACCCCGAAAGCGAGCTTCCACTGGCCAATATAGGGATAGTTCAGAAGTTTCGTTACAACGATGAGAAGAAGGTGATCTACGTCTTCACCACCTTCGCCGCACACCGGCCCAGCTGCATGACCTGTGTGGGAATCACTATGGCTATAGAGAGCACCCTGCAACGATTACTCGAAGAGGCGCTGTTGGCAGAGTTCCCCGGCTTCTCCGTCGAATTCGTCCCCGCTTAGTGACACCACTTCTATCTGCTCTGCCACACTCCTTGGCGGATGACGGTCTGTGAACGCTCCGGCCCGACCGATACGATTCCCACCGGGGTATCGACAAAATCCTCGATAAACTGGATATACTCCTTCGCCTCTCGGGGTAGATCGTCGTAGCTCTTGATTCCGGAAATATCTCGTTTCCAACCTTTGAAGACTTTGAGGATTGGTTCAGCCCGCTCGAGTCTGCGGCAGGAGGAGGGAAATGCCGTGTCTTCCTCCCCGTCGATCCGGTATCCCACGCAAACCGTGATCTCATCGAACTGATCGTACACATCGAGGTGGGTCAGAACCAACGAAGTTATCGAATTGCCGCGACAGCTGTACCGGAGAGCCGGTAGATCCAAGTAACCAGTTCTCCTAGGCCTCCCGGTGGTCACTCCGTACTCGTGACCAATCTCCCGAATCTGGTTGCCCAGATCACCGTCTCGTTCGCTGCGGAATTCAGTGGGGAACGGTCCGTTTCCCACTCGGGTACTGTAGGCTTTGAATACCCCCAGCACACCGTCTATATCCATCGGCCCCACCGCGCCGCCTAAGCAGGCTCCCGCCGCCGTGGAGCAGCCTGAGGAGACAAAGGGATAGGTACCCATATCCAGGTCCAGCAGTGCCCCCTGGGCGCCTTCGTAGAGCACCCTGGCCTCTCGGTACTCCTCCATGAAGCTCGACAGATTGACGCTCATTTTTCTGAACCGTTCGATATAGGGATCGAGAAACTCCCGCTCTTCCGGACGCAAGCTGGGAAGAAAGTCATCATCCGCCAAATCGGCGACCCTGATCCCGTCTCGGTCGGCCTTCTGGGCGTAGGCGATCCCGATGCCCCGTCCTGTGGTCCCAATTGGGTTGCGTCGCTGGGCGTCCAACTCTCTGTCCCTCTCCTTGTAGGAGGGAAGCACCAGATGGGCCCGGTCGGAGAGGAAAACCCTCCCCTCCCACGCTATGCCCTGCTCCTGGAGAGTCTGCAGCTCTGAGAACAGGCTCTCCGGGTCTATAACCATGGCCGATCCGAGAACGACCTTTTTGTCTTGATAAATGACTCCCGAAGGTACCAGATGCAGTTTGTACGTCGCGTCTCCGTGTACCACCGTGTGGCCCGCGTTGGCCCCTCCAGAGAACCTCACCACCAGGTCGGACTCCTCGGCGAGAAAATCCACTATTTTGCCCTTGCCCTCGTCGCCCCACTGAGCGCCAATCACCACTATCTTCATTACCATCCTCCCAACCGCTCCATGTTTACAGAAAAGATCTTGATTGTCAATTGAGGACTAGGTAGCATAGGAGTATGGACAAACTGCATCTGGCTATAGAGCTCGGCCGCCAACGGCGATACGGAGAGGCAATTCCACTTTTCCTGGAAATACTCAGCCGAGACGGTCACAACGGCGAGGCTCAGCTCTACCTGGGACGCAGTTATCACGCTCTGGGAAATTTTTCTCTGGCCATAGACTGTCTCCAGACTTTCTGCCGACGGCATCAAGACTCCGCGGTGGGACATTTTTTTTTGGGGCGCTCCTACCTATCCGCTGGGGTCTACCCCTCCGCCGCCGATCACCTTTACCGCGCTTCCCTATTGAACCCTAGCTTGAAGCAGGCCAGGGTACTTCTGGCCATCACCTGGATGCATCTGCGGCGTTATGAACAGGCGCAGGAGCTCTTGGGCCGGCTGGTCGAGGAGTATCCTCAGGACGGGGATCTGTACCGGGGCTATCTCAACACCCTCTTGCTCAACGGGATACGTCACTTCAAAAACGAAGATTACGAGTACGCCGTGGAGATATTCGAATTCCTCCGGTTTCAGAACTATGACCATATTCTTCCTCACCTTTACCTGGGGATTCTCTACAAAAACCAAGGTGATATTTCCGGAGCCCTGGATGCCTACGAAACAGCTCTCACCTACTCTCCACGGGACGAACTGATCCTCTATCGGACCGCCATTCTCAACATCAAACATGGGAAGGAGAAAAGAGCCAAGGAACTGCTGGACCTGCTTCATAGGCTCTATCCTGATTCGAGCCTTCTGAAGGATACCGAGGTAGAGCACAGCTTTTCCCGAGAGTATCTTCGTCGGGGAGATTACGAAAAAGCCCTGTCCCACGCAATGTCTCTGTTGAAACGGAATACCAGGGATTTGACGGCCCGACTTATCGTCGCCGAATCCTACCGCGAGCTCGGACAGTTCGAAAGAGCTGGCAACCACTACCAGCGGGCTCTGGAGCAATCGCCTCAGAACACCGAGATTCACGGGAACCTGGGGATCACCTTTTTTCGACAGGGGGAACTCCGACAAGCGGAGAAGGTATTTTCCGATATTTTGCGGAAGAAGCCCCACTTGCATACGATCAGATACTACTGGCTGCTCTCTCGAAACAGGGACGACGTGGATCAAGAGCTCTACCGAAGTCAGTTGGAAGAAGCTTTTGGCCACCTGGGAGAGGACGCGGTCCTGTGGTCTTGTATGGGAGACAGCTTTACCCGGCAGGGTGAGTTCGCACGGGCTGAAGATAGTTACCGACGAGCTTTGGACAGCGACTCCCAAGCAGAACCGGCCCTCCGCGGTTTGATCGATCTGAGCAGACACCAGGAGATCGAGGACTTGTCGGATCTATTGGAGGTTTACCTCGATCTGAACCCCCGAGACGTACGGCGTCACCGGTATTACATCCAGATACTTTTTCAAAACGAGGTCTACCACGAGGCTCTTAAACGGATAGAGCAACTACTACCG
>DSBN01000222.1 GCA_011046055.1 Sediminispirochaeta sp.
ACCTGTTGGAGTACAATGTCCGTTTTGGAGACCCCGAGACTCAGGCGATCCTTCCCCTGCTGGAGGAGGGTCTGGCCCCTCTGCTGATGCAGGTGAGCAGGGGAGAGCTCGAGCCGCGGCCCCTGAATTACCGGGAGGGTTTCGCCTGCAACGTGGTGGCCGCCGCCGTCGGGTATCCGGGAGAGTACCAAAAAGGATTGCCAGTGGTCATTGGTGAGATGACGGAGAATGCCCAAGTGTTTCCCGCCGGTGTAGCTCGGCGGGAGGGTGAGTTGGTGAGCTCCGGCGGACGGGTGCTCTCGGTCACCGGTATGGGCGGCAGTCTGACCGAGGCGCGGCGGCGGGCCTACCAGGCGATGGAGGGGGTCCGCTTCGAGAGTATCTACTACCGTCGGGATATCGGCCTGCGGGAGGCTGAAAAAGAGGTTGGTGGCGACAACAATTCTAAAAGTAGAAGTCTATTTTAGACTTCTACTTTTGAGTCCTCTGAAAAAAGGGCCTTAGCAGCGACGCCTGAAATTCTAAATCATTATATTATAGTAACTTAAAAATGCCATTTCCCCGCATTTCTACCTTTTTTCAGAGGACTCACTTTTAGAATTTGCATCAAGCGCTTAGAAAATGAGTATTTCCCTTACGGTTGGAGGCATTCGAAATGTTGAGAATGGTTTACATTCTCCACATTTCGAATTGCTGTGGCGACGAAGCTCAGCTTTACACATAGTGTGGGGATGGGTAGAATAGCAGCATGAATCTGCTTATCACAGGAATTACCGGCAACTTCGGCTACGCGGTGTACCGGCAACTGGCCGGACGCGGAGACCTGCGTCTCTTCGCTGGGGCCAGAAACCCCGAGAGGGTGAACTTTCTCCTCGATGATCCGGAGATCGAGTCACGACGTTTCGACTTCAACGAGCCCGAGACCTTTGGCTCGGTGCTGCGGGACATCGACACGGTGATCCTGCTGCGGCCGCCGGCCCTCACGGAGGTGCGCCGATATGTTCCGCCTTTCGTTGAAGCGTGTAGAGAGGGCGGCGTCGAACATATAGTTTTTCTGTCTATTCAGGGGGTGGAGAACAACCGCCGGCTTCCCCATTATAAAATCGAGCGCTATATAGAACAAAGTGGTATCCCCTATACCTTTCTGCGCCCCGGTTTTTTTATGGAAAACCTCATCACCACCCACCGGGACGAGATCCGCTACCGGTCGAAGCTGATCGTTCCCGCCGGGGAGGGGCGGACCAACTTCATCGCCGTGGGCGACGTGGCCGCCGCCGCGGCCGCCTGTGTGGGAAAGCCCGAACACTACCGCCGGGCCTACGAGCTGACCGGTCCGGAGGCCTACGACTACTATCAGGTGGCGGAGATCCTCTCCCAAGAGCTGGGGCGCCCGGTGCGGTATGAAAATCCGAGTCGCTGGGAGTTTTTTCGCTACCGCCGTTCCCTGGGCGATCCGATCCCCTTCGTGATCGTTATGATCCTGCTGTATCGAAGGGTGAAAAAGGGCGGGGCCGAGGCTCGGAACGAGAACCTGCAGCGGGTATTCGAGGTAGAGCCCCAGCTTCTGCGGAATTTTATCCGGGAGAAGTTAGACTACCTTCGAGAGTGATCTCTTGACAGCGGGGACAGAGATGGCTGCCCCGTCCAGCGACATAGATTTTCTCTATCACCGAACCGCAGCGGGGACAACGCTGTCCGGCCTTTCCGTATATGTGCAGAGCTCCGCTGTTCTCTCCCCTCCTGCCTCCGGAGAGGTAGTTGGTCTCGCCGAGTCCCAGGGAAGTGCCGCGGTTTCTCAGTCCCGTGTTCAGAACCTCCCTGATTTTTACCAGTAACAGCTGAGCTTCCTCCTCGCGGAGGCTCGCTGCGTTGCGCAGCGGGTGTATCCCCGCTGCGAAAAGCGCCTCGTCGCAGTAGATGTTTCCAAGCCCGGCGATGAAGCTTTGGTCGAGCAGTAGCGCTTTGATTCGACTCCGCCGTCGGCGGAGAGCGCGGAAGAAATCTTCGGCTCCGAGGGCCGGGTCAAAGGGTTCCGGGCCGAGCCGGTTCAGAATATCTTCGGGATCTGCAGTCAGTATGAGCCGTCCGAACTTCCGGGTGTCATGAAAGCAGAGGCGGCGCCGGTCGTCGAGCTCGAATATCACCCGATCGTGGGGATCCTCCGGGGAACCGGCGGGACGAAGGTGGAATTGACCGGTCATTCGCAGGTGGACCAGCAGAGTCTGGTCCCGGTTGAGGCGAAATACCATGTATTTCCCTCGGCGGTGGAGCTGCTGCAGGACCAGTCCGCTGATGCGAGCCTGAAAATCACCTGCCTTTAGAGGACGGACGCTCCGGGGCCATAGTACTCGGCAGTCGTTGATCCGCCGGCCGATGATCCGCGAGTTCAAGAGGTCGTTGATGCTGGTCTGTATCTCCGGCAGTTCGGGCACTTCTTTGTCTCCGACTATCGCTGCAGCAGCGGGTGGGCCTCTTTGAGCGACTGGATGATCGGTACTCCCTGGGGTAGATGTTCGGTGCCAAAACCCAGAGGCGAAACCGGCCAATCCAATTTTCCGAATGGTCTATATGGCATTTTCATAGTAGTATTATAGGTGAAGAGAAGGATCGAATAAAGGAGCGTGTATGAAACGGCAAGAGATTGGAAGGCGGTATTTCCCCAAGGGGATGCCCCGATTGTGGTGCCCCTTGATCAGTCACTACCAGAGGGACGGGAGTTTCGACCAGGGGCGAACGGAGGCCCATATCGCCCATCTCCGAAGGTATGTGAGCGCCTTTCTCGCCCCCGGCTCGACCGGTGACGGATGGGAGATGGACAAGGGGCGACGATCCGATCTGATCGAAATGCTGAAGAAGACTATAGAAGCGGCGAACGGCCGGCTTCTGGTCGGAGTGCTGGAGACCGAGCTCGGCGCGGCGGCTCGGGAGGTCCGCAGCCTGGCCGAACGGTACGACTTCGAGGAGGATCCATGTCTCTGCGGCGTCACCGTGACCGCACCGAAGGGAGCGGAGCTGGACCAGGAGGTCATCGCCGCCGAGTTGGCGGAGGTACTGGAGCAGGAAATCCCCACCGCCCTCTATCAGCTGCCCCAAATCACCGAGAACGAGATCCAGCCGGAGACGACGGTACGGCTGGCGGCGGAGTTTCCCAACTTCTACCTCTTCAAGGACACCAGCGGGGAGGATGCGGTGGCCATGTCCGACGGAGTACCGGAGGATGTCTTTCTGCTGCGCGGGGCCGAGGGGGACTATCTGAGCTGGTACCGTGCAGCGGGGGGACCGTACGACGGTTTCCTGCTGAGTACCGCCAACGGTTTCGCCCCGCAGCTGAGCCGGATCATCGAGCTCAGCGAACAGGCCGAACGAGAGCCCGAGGACAGAGCCGCCCTCAAAGAGGCGAAGGAGCTTTCCGCCCTGCTGAGTCGGGTGGTTCAAGACTGTTTTGCGACGGTGCAGGACCTGCCCTTCGGCAACCCCTTCGCCAACGCCAACAAGGCGGTGGACCACTGGATGGCCTTCGGTCCCGGGGCGATGAAGAAGAGTCTCCCCTACACCTGTTCGGGGTATCAGATCCCCAAGGAAGTTATCGACCGAGTCGGGACGCTTCTCTCCGACGCTGCACTGTTGCCCTCTCGATCTTATCTCGATTAGACTTGGTGGCAGAGGCGGAGCTTTTTTCAAAGAAACGAGGAGCGGCGAGATGAATATCATAGTTGGACACAGCAACATGGACCTCGACTGTCTTGGGTCTCTGGTGCTGGCCACATACCTGTACCCAGATTATAAAATGGTCAAGAGTCGTCTCTTGCACCCGGTGGCGCGGAAGGCCCAGAACATTTTTCAACACCAGGTCGACTTTCTCCACCCCAAGGACCTGGAAGGACAGGAGGTGGAGCGGATGGTCATCGTGGATACGCGTACCTACAGCCGAGTTAAGGAGTATTTCGATTTTATCGCCACCGAAGTGGAGGAGATCGAGGTGGAGATATACGACCACCACCCCGGCGACCAGAACAGTTTTCCCGAGGCCATGGTCCACGAGATGCCCTGTGGTGCCAACACCAGCCAGATCGGGATGGAGCTTATGCGGCGGGGGATCCGTCCGGGACCCAACGAGGCGACCATCGCTCTGGCCGGGATCTACGCCGACACGGGCAACTTCACCCACGAGAACGTGGTGGAGGCGGATTTCCAGGTCGCCTCTTTCCTGCTCGAATCGGGGGCCTCGCTGAATCTGGTCAAGACCCTGCTCACCCCCCTGACGGACAAGTACCAGATCACCCTGTTCCACGAGCTGCTCAACCGGCTGGAGTACAGCACCATCCACGGCCATCGGGTCATCACCAGTTACTGGGAGGTGGAGAACGAAGCCTCCGGACTGGGCGCGGTGGTGGAGACGGTCTTCGAAGTGGAGGACCAGGACGTCTACTTCGCCCTTTTCCATTTCAAGAAGAAAAAAAAGACCCTGATCATCGCCCGGAACCACAAGGACAAGATCAACCTCAACGAGATCCTGAAGGATTTCGGCGGCGGGGGCCACGAGAAGGCCGCCTCGGCGACGGTGAAGGAGATGGACGGTCCCAAGGTCTACGCCAAGCTGCTGGGGCACCTGGACCGGCTCCTGGTTCCGGCGGTCACCGCCGAGGAACTGATGAGCTCCCCGGTGCAGGTGATCGACCAGGAGGCCAGCCTTCTGGAGGCGTCGCTGTACATGGAGAAGATCTCCCATACCGGCTTGCCGGTGGTTGCTGGGGATCATCAGCTGGCGGGCTTTCTCACCCTTCGCGATATTATGAAGGGCCGCCGGGCCGAACAGATGCACGCCCCGGTGAAGGCCTACATGAGCAAGCAGCTGGTCACCGCCGAACGGCAGACCAGCATCCGCGAGCTGGAGGACCTGCTTTTTCAAAACAACATCGGCCACCTGCCGGTGGTGGACGACGGGTCGATCGTCGGGATCATTACCAGGACCGACTACCTGCGGTACAAGCAGTCCCGGTCCCGGCAGCGGCGGGCGGTCCTGCAGGAGATGGGACTCGAAGTGGGAGAGCCCACGGCTGCTTACTGATCGTACGACACCCGCCCATTGTCCTTGCGCGGCTTCGCGGTATACATTGAACCATGTCGTTTTCACAGTTGCGCCCCCTGCTGAAAATAGCCCTGCCTTTGAT
>DSBN01000124.1 GCA_011046055.1 Sediminispirochaeta sp.
CTATTTAGGGGCCGACGATTTCTCAGGATCAAAAATAGCTGCGGAAACGCCTGATTTTTTCGATATCCACTTGCAGTGGTTTGCCGCCGAGGACGAGGGGCGTACCGAAGACCCTACGGAGCAGAAGATCCGCAAGGCTCGCGAGGATGGTAAAGTCGCCAAGAGTTCAGAGTTTACCTCGGCTTTGGTACTGCTGTTTCCAATAATCGCGATTGGAATACTGGCTCCCTACATTCTGGATACTATGAAGGAGATGATCCGCTACTACCTCGAGATGTCGACGGAAATCGACGTCATAAGCGACGCCGGTTTGGCAAAAAACTTCTTCCGTTTTTTTCTCCGGGTATTTGCTCCGCCGGCGTTGATCGCCTTTGTGGCCGCGCTTATGGCCAATTTGCTGCAGGTGGGATTTTTATTCAGCACAAAGCCGATCATCCCGGATTTTAGCAAGATTACCCCAAACTTTTCTAAGTTTTTGCAGAAAGCCTTTTTTTCGGGTGAGGCCCTTTTCAACTTCTGGAAGTCCATAATGAAAGTAGTGGTGATAGGTATCATCGCTTATATCAATATTCGATTGGAAATCGAGACCATCATACAGTTCATCAACGCCCCGTACCAATACTCCTTTGTGAGCATCGCGGGGATAGCGTTTCGGATTTTGATCTTGGCCGCCATCGCCATGCTGCTCCTTTCGCTGCCAGACTACCTGTTCCAACGGCACCAGCACCGAGAGTCATTGAAGATGACCAAACAGGAAGTGAAGGAGGAACGAAAGACCATGGAGGGGGATCCCCTGGTTCGTAGCCGTCTGCGGGAGCGGATGAGGGATCTGTTGAGTCAAAACATGCTCCGCAACGTCCCCGAAGCGGACGTGGTGGTCACCAACCCGACCCACTTTGCCGTGGGGCTCGAGTGGAAGCAGGAGAAGATGAACGCACCGGTGGTCATCGCCAAGGGACAGGACAATCTGGCCCTGCGGATCAGAGAGATAGCCCGGGACAACGATGTGCCGGTGATCGAAAACAAACCGCTGGCCCGGGCGCTGTACGCCGAGGTTGAAATAGGCGATGAGATCCCCGAGCGTTACTACGAAGTCATGGCGATAGTTATCTCCGAGGTCTACCGGATGAAGGGGAGGGATATGGTTTCATGAGTCAGGCACAAATACCCGCGGGGTCTTTGCAAATAGGAGTACCTTATGGCTGATATGAGTAGTACCTTTCGAGGCGCCCTGTTGGAGGGACGAAGCGACGTCATGGTCGCGGTTGGTGTCATCGCGGTTATATCCATGATGCTCATACCCCTGCCCGCGGTTCTCCTTGATCTGTTGATGGCCGGCAACCTCGTGTTCAGTCTACTGGTGATACTGATTGTACTCTATACCAGGAGAGCTTTGGAGTTCTCCGTTTTTCCCACCCTGCTGTTGGTATCAACGGTGTTCGGTCTAGCCCTGAACGTGAGCTCTACCCGGCTCATTCTCTCCCAGGGGAGTGCCTTTGAAGGTCAGCTGGTGCGGGCTTTTGCCACCTTTGTGGTGGGTACCTCGGGAACCGAGGGACTGGTTATCGGTTTAATTATTTTTATCATTCTGATCTCGGTACAATTCATCGTCATCACCAAGGGAGCGACGAGGGTTGCCGAGGTCGCCGCCAGGTTCACCCTCGACGCCCTCCCGGGAAAGCAGATGGCTATCGAGGCGGCGTACAACTCCGGCTCGCTCAGCGAAGAGGAGGCGACCCGGCAGAAAAACGATCTGCAGAAGGAGGTCGATTTCTACGGTGCTATGGACGGTGCCTCCAAGTTCGTCTCCGGCAACGTGAAGGTGGGTATCCTGATCACCCTGATCAACGTAGTGGGGGGACTGATAGTAGGTACTACGATTCATGGAGAGTCCTTCGGTTTGGCGGCCAACACCTACGTCTCCTTGACTATCGGTGACGGACTGATCACTCAGTTTCCCGCCTTGCTGATCTCCACCGCTACGGGCTTGATAGTGACCCGGGCGATCTCCGACGGTACCTTCGGTAGCGATATATCGTCCCAGTTCAGCCGCCACTCCCGGGTCTACTGGATCGCGGCGGTATTCTTGTTCATCATCGCTTTTTTGCCGGGATTTCCCAGCTATGTGCTGATCCCTCTTTCGCTGATTATCGGCTACCTGGCGTACCGGCTCACAAAAAAGGACAGCCTCGCCCGAAGGACGGAGCAGCAGGCGGAGGAAGCGGAGGCCAAGGAGGAGGCTCCTCAGGAATTGTCGCCGGTTGTTCCTCTGGATCCGCTCTCCCTCGAGTTGGGCTACGGTTTGATTCCCCTGGTCGACAAGGATCAGGGAGCGGAGCTTCTGGACCGGATCACTCGAATACGTCGAGAGTCCGCGCTGGAACTGGGTCTGGTGGTGCCTAGAATCAGAATAATTGATAACATGAGACTCGAGCCGAGCGAGTACAGTGTGAAGATCAAGGGTGTAGAAGTGGGGCGTGGTCTTCTGAGAACGGGGTACTACTTGGCCATCAATCCTGGAGACGTGAATGAGGAGATTGATGGAGAGAAAACCACCGATCCGGCTTTCGGACTGCCCGCTTTGTGGATAGCCGAGAGCAAAAGGGAGGAGGCCGAGAGGGCCGGGTATACGGTAGTAGACGCCCCCTCGGTCATCGCCACTCACCTGACTGAGATAATAAAGCGCTACGCCCACGAGATGCTGGGACGCCAAGAGGTGAAATCGATTCTCGACACCCTCCACGACACGTATTCGGCGGTGGTTGACGAGGTGAACAAAGCTCTGAACCTCGGAGAAATCCAGAAGGTACTGCAGAGTCTGTTGAAAGAAAGGGTTTCCATCCGTAATATGGTTCCCCTGTTGGAGGCGATGGCCGATTACGCGACGGTGTCAAAAAACGTCTCTTTTTTAGTCGAAAAAGCCCGCCAAGCCATAGGACGCCAGATATGCTTGCAGCATGCGGATGAAGATCGAGTTTTGCGAGTTCTGACCATTGATCCGGGACTGGAACAGGAGATCATCGAGTCGCGGGTGGAGACGGCGAACGGTCCGATAGCCTCACTGGAGCCGGAAAAACACCGAGCCTGGATCAACGCGGCGACCAACGCGGTCAGGCAGATTCAACAGTTGGGCTATTCGCCGGTGATTCTCTGTTCCGAAGCTGCCCGACGCCTGGTGAAGCAGAGTCTGGAACGAGATCTGCCGGATATGGTCGTCATTTCCGTGCCCGAGGTGGTCGGCGACATCAGCACCGAAGGACTGGGGGAGATCGTATTGGAGCCCCAAGAACGGAAGAACAAGGCTTAGAGAACGCGAGGAGTGAGTATGCAGTACTTTACCGAACAAGCCCCGACCCACCAGGAAGCTCTGGAGAAGATCAGACGAAAGTACGGGGATAGGGCAAAAATATTAACCCACCGAACCGTACGCATCGGCGGTTTTATCGGCTTGTTCGCCAAAGAGGGGGTAGAAATGACCGGCTACATTACCCATGAGAACGCAGCGGCCCAGAAAAACAGACTCCAGGAGGAGAAGAAGAAGATCTTAGATAGTGTTAAAGGGGATAAAACTCTGGACAAAGTCCTGCAGGAGATTCAATCGCTGAAAGAACACCTGGAACGGAAACCTTCGGTAGAGGAGGAAGGCAAGGGCGAACACCCGACCTTCAAGGTGGTCAGTGAAACTCTCTCGGCGAACGAGTTTTCCTACTCCTTCATACAGTCGATTCTTGAAAGAATGAGACGGGAGCTCTCTTACGAGACTCTCAACGATTCACAAGAGGTACTTTCTCGGGTTCTGGAGTGGATCGGGGAGTATATCAACCTTCGGCACGAACAGGAGACCGCCGAGCCGAAGATTTTGATACTGGTCGGTCCTACCGGGGTGGGTAAAACTACCACGATTGCCAAGTTGGCAGCCATCCACAGCCTTGGTAGCAAGGGAGAACGGGCCAAGGATGTGCGGATCGTGACCATCGACAACTATAGAATCGGTGCCAAACAGCAGATCAAGACCTACGCAGAAATTCTTGAACTACCCTTCGGCAGTGTCGAAACCTTCCAAGACCTCAACAAGCAGATGGCTCTATTCGAAGACGCCGAGCTGGTGCTCATCGATACCATCGGAAAGAGTCCCAAGGACTACATGAGCCTGGCCAAGATGAGAGAGATTCTCGATGGCTGTAACGGAAAGGCGGAGGTCCACCTGACGGTGAGTGCCACAACCAAGGTTTCGGATCTAAAGGAACTGATGCAGCAGTTCGAACCCTTCGATTATACTTCTATTGTATTGACGAAGGTCGATGAGACGATGCGAATAGGAAATCTTATCAGTGTTCTTTACGAAAAGGGCAAAACTATCTCATATCTGACCGATGGACAGAGAGTACCCGAGGATATACAGAAGGCGACCAGACTACGACTACTGAAGACTCTTGAGGGATTCCCCGTAGATGTTCCTCGCCTGGAAAGATACTTCGGGGAGACGAAAGCACGGGAAAAAAAAGAGCTGGAAAATCAGAGTCGCAGGGCTTGTCGACACTGGAGCAGGAGCAGCTCTACCGAATCAGTAACGATCTGGCCAAGGTGAAACGGGGGGAAAAATGACCGATCAAGCTCAGCAGCTAAGGGAGTTAATGAAAAACAAGCAGGAGTCGAGCCAGCACTCCGGAAACGGAAAGCAAAACAAAACACGGATCATCGCCATTGCCAGCGGCAAGGGCGGGGTGGGTAAGACCAACCTGTCCATCAACCTGGCCCTAGCCTACGCTCAGCTCGGGAAAAAGGTAATCGTGATGGACGCGGATCTGGGGCTGGCCAATGTGAATGTGGTACTGGGCATCATCCCGAAATACAATCTGTACCACCTGATACGGAAGCAAAAGAGCATGAGCGAGATCCTGATGAAGACCGACTATGGGATCCATATCGTCGCCGGAGCGTCGGGTTTTTCAAAAATTGCCAATCTCACCGACGAGGAAAGGGAAACCTTCATCGAAGAGCTTTCCAGCCTCTCCGACGCGGATATCATTATTATTGACACCAGCGCCGGAGTCTCCAACAACGTGCTCGGCTTCATCGCCGCCGCCGACGATGCGATCATCGTCACCACACCGGAACCGACCGCGATCACCGATGCGTATGGAATAATAA
>DSBN01000294.1 GCA_011046055.1 Sediminispirochaeta sp.
CTAATGACTTCCAAATTGAGAATTTGCTTCATTTGCATAGCAATGATTTGTGTTTCTAACTGTTGGAGGCATTCTCATTTTGGAAAGTGCAAGTGCACTTTCCAAAATGAGAATTGCTGTTCGTATCTCCCGATTGTTGCAATAACTCTAGCAAGCACCTATACTTGAAATAAATGAGGCGAAACTCCCAGGTCAGTATTCCAGCAAAAGCAGCTCTGTCCCTCGTCTTCGGCTACGCCAAAACCCGGCTGGTCGAGCAGATCCAATCGGTCTCTTTCATTCTGATTTATCTGGTGATCTTCCAGCGCTTTATTCTCAATATCCCCTTCAGCCAGAGCCTGGCCATCGCCTTGGGGATCGTCATGGTGATCTTCGGCCTGACCTTCTTTCTAGAAGGTGTCAAACTGGGCCTCATGCCCCTGGGCGAACAGGTCGGCGTTCGACTGCCGGAGAAGTACAAGAATCTGTTGGTCATCATGGTCTTCGGCTTCCTGGTAGGTTTCGGCTCCACTATTGCCGAGCCGTCCATCGCCGCCCTTCGCGAACTGGGCAGTACCGTTCCCGTGTGGAAGTCGCCCCTACTCTACTACGTCCTCGAACGGCACACCGAAGAGCTGATTTACGCTATCGGTATCGGGGTGGGAGCAGCGGTTATCATCGGATTGACCCGCTTCTACTACGACTTCTCGATCAAGCCGCTGATTTTTATCATCATCCCGATTGTCCTCGGATTCACCCTCTGGGCGCACTACGATGAAAAGCTCAACAGCCTCATCGGCTTAGCTTGGGATTCGGGGGCGGTGACCACCGGCGCGGTGAGCGTGCCCATGATTTTAGCCATTGGAATAGGCGTCTCTCGAGCTTCGGGGAAGAAAGAGAGCCTTCGCGGCGGGTTCGGTGTCATCATGCTGGCATCGGCCCTACCGATCATCGCCGTACTGAGCCTCGGCCTCCTTTTGAGCCCCTCCGTACCCGCTCCGAGCAGCGAGGAGGATTTTTTTTCCCAAGAAAATCGAGACGAGAGTCTTCGAGTTTTCAAGGATGAAGCGGGACTCCGTTCCTACGTCTTCCGGATGGGCAGTGAGAAGGGGCGCCGAGCCTATTTCGAGTCAAATGCGGAGTATCTTTCGGCTCTCCGCTATTTTGCGTCGAGCCCTACCTACCGTCACAGTCTCCTGGCTTCGATGAGCTTCGCCGATTGGATCACCGCCAGGGCTTCCGATTACGAGCGAAGTCTGATCTCCCGATACCGCGGAGAGGAGACGGGAGGAAGGGAAAAGCCTCAGGTGATCGGCGAGGTGATGGAAAAATCGACCGGTAACGCCGTGCAGGCGATAGTTCCCCTGACCGGACTGCTGCTGCTGGTCCTTCTGCTTTTTTTGAGAGAGCGGCCCCAGTACAGCGATGAGCTGGTCCTGGGGATCTTTCTGGCGATCATCGGCATGACTCTGCTGACCGCGGGTATATCCCTGGGCTTGAGTCCCCTGGGTCGGGAGGTGGGCCAGGGGCTGCCCCGTTCCTTTCAAAACGAGGAGAAAGAGCTCGACAGGGTGATCATCAGGAACTTCGACCCGGACCTGGTAGTGGAAACAATCCATTTGGACGGAAGCAAGAGCCGCTACTTCCTCCTCGAAGAGGGTGATGAAATCAGAAGGATTCGATTCGACCCCAAACTCTACGACGCCGAAGAGGGAACGTACGAACATATTATCACCCGCGACCCGATGTTCGGGCCAGGCCTCAGTTTGTTGGGGCTGATTCTGGTTTTTGTCTTCGCTTTCGGGCTGGGCTACGGATCATCCCTGGCCGAGCCGGCCCTCCACGCGCTGGGGCAAACGGTGGAAAGCCTGACCATCGGTACGGTAAGGGAGCATCATCTGGTCCGGATAGTTGCTATTGGCGTCGGTCTGGGGATAATGATCGGGGTGGTGAGAATCGTTTTCTCCATTCCCACGGTCTGGCTGCTCCTGCCTCCCTACCTGCTGCTGTTGCCAATGAGTCTTCTGGGCGAGGAAAACTTCGTGGGTATCGCCTGGGACAGCGGGGGAGTGACCACCGGTTCGGTCACCGTCCCGCTGGTACTGGCTATGGGACTGGGAATCGGCGAACAACTCTCCGTCCACGACAGTTTCGGTATTTTGGCTCTCGGTTCGGTTTACCCCATTTTCACCGTACTGGCCTACAGTCTGTTTCTCCGAGTCAAACACGAGAAACACATCACCGCGAACAACGAGGGGGAAACACATGACTAAACAGGACCTCAAGCCCCGAGAGACCTCCACCGTCACCTGTATCGCCCACTCAGGTCTGCGCAAGGATATCATCCAATGGCTGGAACGGCGGAACATCGACCCTTTTTATATCGAGATAGGTAAAAACGCACGCCAGCTGATTCGGCCCCGCCCCTTCGGCCTCCCCGGAACCACACAGCGGCTCCACGAGTCTCCGGTGGAACTGTTCCGTTTCAACGTCGCCCCGGAGCAGACCAGGACGCTGATGAGCTCCCTTCTCCAGAGCACGGGGCTGGAGTTCCATGGTCGGGGGATTCTCATCGCCCAGGAGGGCACCCTGTACAGCGGCGAAGAGCTGGCCCAACCGGCGGACCCGCCCACACCGCACCCAAGCTCCTCTCTCCTGTCCGACCTCACCGTCATCACCTGTATTCTGTCCACCGAGGGAAGCGCCGAAAAACTTTCCCGCATCGCTCTCGAGCTGGGTACCTGCGTCCCGGTGGTTACCAACGGGAGGGGAACGGGTATGCGGGACTACCTGGGGCTGCTTCGTATCACCATCCCCCCGGAAAAAGAGGTGGTGCATCTGGTGGTGCCTGAGCACGACGCGGACAGTATCATCAAACTGTTGATCGAAGAGGCGAAGTTGAACCTCCCAGGCCGGGGCTTCCTCTACCGCAGCCCGGTGAGCTTCGGCCTGGTGGACACCATTCTGAGAATAGGCCACCAGAGTTACGCCGCGAGTATCGAACAGATTATTTCAGCCATCGACGAACTGAAAGCCGGCACCCACTGGAGAAAGCGCTTCACCGGATTGGACAGGCGGCCTTCGTCCTCGAGCCCCATCCTCTTTCACGACTACCAGGAGATAGTCTTCACCTGTCGAGAGGGTCAGAGCGACGCTTTGGTCAAGGAGGCGATCCAAGCTGGAGCCTCCGGAGCCACCGTTTCACGAGTCACCAAAAAGGGATCGCCCGGGAAAAAATCCGACACCGCCGCCCGGGAGCGGGGGATCATTTGCGTACCTCGGCGCGGCGCCGCGGCGATCACCGACGCCTTGCTGAACGTAGAGGAAGAGCTGCTGCGAAAGCTCGACCAAATCCTGATCCACGACGCCCCGACCGTGTATACCCACACCAAGTGACGACTTCCAAGCCTCAGAAAGAGACACCCACCACGAAACGACTCCCGGTGTAGATCCACTCGGGTTTACCGAACAGCAGATCTTGCTGCAACTGCACAAAAACGCTCATCACCGGATGGACCCGGAGCCGCATGGTACCATTCACGTAAGGTCCCATCAAAAAATTCGAGGCGGAGCTCTCCTGGGAGAATTGGAAGTTCGGCGAAAGTCCGACTCCGAATGCGTAATCGACCCTCTCCCCGTCAAAGGGGAAGGAGAGTCCGAGCTTCAGCGGAATAAGGAAGCTGGCTTCTGTCTTTCCATCCACCTGTTCGGTATGTATGCCGAAGTCCGCGCCGACGACGAAGTCCATCCCCTGCTCCGCTTCGATCTGGTAGATCATACCGGTGGTCAGATAGAGGGTCTCATAACCAAAGTAGTTGATACCGAAGTCTCCGGTGATCAACGATTCACCTTCCACCGCCCCAGATGCATGGACCAGGGCCAGACCTATCAGCAAAAATGTCAGTAGCTTTTTCACTGTTCCGCTCCTTTCTTCCTATATCGTCATTTATTTTATCAAGGTAAAGGGCGGGTATCACTGCTACCCGGGAGCAGGTCTACCGATATATGCTTTTCCACAGTCCCACTTTGCCCATACTATTTTTCTCCCTGAAGCGAACCAGGTACCCGACCGGTGTTTTCCGGTTTATGTGTATTTTTGACACAGCAAATAAAGTATTTAGACACACTGTGTCATTTACGCCAGTTATTGGCAGATCTTAGCCCTTAACTACGTTTCGCATTTCCAGGGAACCGATAGATTATTCTTTATTCAGAAATAAATTATAATATTTTTTAACATAGTCACCGTATTTTGGCATGAACATTGCTTGATAGTAGGTAAGAAAACAATCCATAGGAGGATACCATGAGATACATTGTGAATTATGATTTTGAAAACATGCTGGAGAACCTTTTCGGTCATGAAAAACAGGATCGGAGCAGGCAGCTGCCCGTGGACATCCGGGAGAGCCAGGATGCCTATCTCATCGAAGCTGAGTTGCCCGGATTTTCCAGAGAGGAGATAGAAGTCGGTGTCGAGGACATGGTCCTGACCATATCCGCCAAAAAGGCCGAAGCGGAAAAGGAAGATGCAACACCGCAGCAGGAGGCAACCCGCTACATCGTCCGCGAACGTCGCGGTAGCGGATACCATCGGCGTTTCTCCCTCCCCCGGGACGTAGATGTGGATAAAATCAGCGCCGACTACCAAAACGGGATCCTCAGTCTCGAGATTCCCAAGAGCGAAGAGGCCAAACCTCGGAGCATAAAAGTGAAAGCCGCCTAAAGAAGGCGGAGCGACGCAACGGAAGACAATCCAAGTCAGGCTCAGCGGGTGAGGCTCAAATGCCTCCCCGCTTTTTTCTTTTGCTCTCTTTTTGAAGGTACATTCGTTCGTCCGCCAGGGCGATGAGGCTGGAAATATCCTCTTCATCGCCCGCCTCTGCCTGTACCAGTCCGTAGCTGAAACTGAGGGGGTATGTTCGCCCTCGCCGGTTCATACTCTGCAAGTCTTCCTCCATTCGAGAAAAAATACTCTGCGCCTCCTCTTCACCGCAGTCGGGAAGTATCACCAAGAACTCGTCACCCCCGAACCGGCTGATCGAATCGCTTTTCCGAAGGTGTCGACGCAGCAGGGTCACCACCTCCCGCAAGTAGTCGTCCCCGGTACGGTGACCGTAATTGTCGTTCACTATCTTTAAC
>DSBN01000055.1 GCA_011046055.1 Sediminispirochaeta sp.
ATGATGGACGATATCAAGCGCAACGTCAGCGATTGGGAGGACGAGGACGAAGTGGCCGAGTACTTGGAGAAGATCCTGCGCAAGGAGACCTACGACAAGCAAGGACTGGTCTATGGTATGGGACACGCGGTGTACACCCTCTCCGATCCTCGGGCGGTCCTACTCAAGGGCAAGGCGAAGGAACTGGCCAAAGAGAAGGGCTACGAAAAGGAGCTGGAGCTCTACTCGGTGGTTGAACGTCTGACCCCCTCCATTTTCCAGCGGATAAAAAACTCGGACAAGACTATCTGTGCCAATGTCGACTTCTATTCGGGCTTTGTCTACCATATGCTGGATATCCCTCGGGATCTGTACACTCCGATTTTCGCCGCCGCCAGGGTAGCCGGTTGGGCGGCTCATCGAATCGAGGAGATCATCAACGGTCGGCGGATCTTGCGTCCGGCATACAAGCACATTCGCAAAGAGGCGATGCGCTACGTACCGCTGAACGACAGAAAGTAAGAACCGCCAAGCCCTTGTTGGCGGAAAGCGTAAAAACTATAAAAAAGGCCGGCCCCTACTCGGGGTCGGCCTCTATCATGAATATCATCTCCTACTCTAGGCGAAAGGCAAACGGCTACTGCGACTCCTGCGTCGCCTCTTCCTTGGACTTGGCGATGATCTCTTCGGCTATTTTGCCCCGCACCACTTCGTAGTGGTCGAACTCAAGCTCGAAGGAGCCGGTTCCCGAGGTGATCGATCGCAGGTCGATGGCGTAACGGAGCATCTCCGCCTGCGGGACTTCGCCGTAGACACGGATGATTCCACCGCCGAGGTTTTCCTGCCCCTGAACACGGCCCCGTTTCGCCGATAGGTCAGACAGGATGTCGCCCAGGTACTGCTCGTCCACAAAGACGTTCAGGCGCATAATCGGCTCCAGGAGTACGGGGTCGGCCTTTTCCAGGGCCGCTTTGAGGGCGCCCTTGCCGGCCTGTTTGAAGGCCATCTCCGAGCTGTCCACCGGGTGCTCTTTTCCGTCGACAATGGTGGCGCCAATGTCCACCAGGGGGTAGCCGGCCAGGTAGCCCTCTTCCATTCCTTCGAGAAGTCCCTTTTCGATGCCCGGCATGTAACCTTTGGACACCGCCTGTCCTCGGATGGCGTTTTCAAAAGAGAACTTTTCTCCCCGTTCCAGGGGTTTGATCTCCATCACCACCCGGGCGAACTGGCCGTGACCGCCGGTCTGCTTTTTATGCGTGTATTCCGCATTGGCCGGTTTGGTGATGGTCTCCCGGTAGGCGACCTTCGGGGTTCTGGTCTCGATATTGAGTTTCTGTTTTTCCTTGATCCGGTCGAGGATCATGTTTATGTGCAGCTCGCCCATACCGGAAATGACGCTCTCCTTGGTCTCCGGGTTGAAGGATACATTGAAGGTCAGGTCCTCTTCGGTGATCCGATGGAGAAAATCGTTGAGCTTGTCTTCGGACTTGCGGTCCGCCGCCAGAACGGTCAGCGCGTAGACCGGGTGGGGGAGGGCCAGGGCTTTGAGATGTATCGGACGGTCCGGGGCGCAAATAGTGTCGTTGGTGTGGAGGCTGTCCATTTTGGTGATGACTCCGATATCACCGGCTATCAGCTCTTTGACCTCCGTGAGTTTGCGTCCGTTGACCTTGAAGACCTTGTTGAGTTTCTCTTTTTTCTGCTCTCGATAGTTGAGAAGCTCCGTCTCCGAACTCAGCACCCCGTCCACGACTTTCACGTAGGAGAGCTTTCCGGAGAACTGGTCTATGCTGGTCTTGAACACGATTCCACAGAGGGGCTCATCGACGCTGAAGGGCAACTGGATCTCGTTCTCCTCTTCGTCATAGGCAGTCTCGGTATAGGTCGACGGAGAAGGAGCGTTGTTGATCAAGAAGTTGAGCAGCGAGGTGACCCCGTTGTTCAACTCAGCGCTACCGCAGAGAACCGGTACGATTTTATTGTCTCGAAGCCCCTCCAGTAGTCCGCGGCGGATCTCGTCCTCGGTCAGGGTTCCCTCTTCGAAATACTTCTCCATCAGCTCGTCGTCGCCCTCGGCGGCGGATTCGATCATGGTCAGACGGTACTCCTCCACCTGATCAGCCATATCCGCGGGTACCTCGCTGGGCTGGTCCTTGTCCTTCTGGTCGTGAACCAGGTAGGCTTTGTTTTCTATCAGATTGACAATACCTTTGTAATCGACGCCGCTGCCGATGGGGATGGTCACCGGAACGAAGGTCTTGTCGAACTTCTCCTGCAGATCCGCAAAAGTGCTGTCAAAACTGGCCCGTTCCACGTCCAGTTTGTTGATGAAAACGGTACGGGGCATCTTTCTGTTATCCAGACGTCTCCAGAGCTTGACGGTTTCGATCTGAACACCAGAACGTGCTCCTACTACCATGAGGGCGGATTCGGCGGCGCGCAGGGAGGCGACTACTTCGCCGACAAAATCGGCAATACCCGGCGTGTCCAAAAGGTTTAACTCGTGATCGTTCCATTCGACATGAGCGAGGGCGGTATGAATCGAGATTTGTCGCTCGATCTCTTCGTCGGTGAAGTCGCTGGTCGTCTTTCCCCCAGCGACGCTTTCAGCTTTCGGGATTACACCTCCATTGTAGAGCACCTGTTCTAATAAGGTGGTTTTCCCGGTGCCGCTGTGGCCGATGATCGCGACGTTCTTGATGTCAGCGGTGGTAAAACTCATCATGTTCTCCTTTCACAGTAATAGGATTTCACAATGAAAATAGCCGTAACCGGCTATTTTCATTGTTTCGATTGCCGCGAAGCGGCATAAGAAATTATACTGTAAAAGCAGATTCCTCAGATGTCAACAAAAAAACACCCTTGGTCCCGGTCCATGCAGATTATCGATTCCGCGGACCAATAAATTGATGAAAACTCTATAGACCGCCCTCTTTTTTTGCAAAATGTGAGAATTCCATCGCAAAGGTGCCTCGGCCCTGGGTGATGCTGCGCAGGGCGGTGGAGTAGCCGAACATGTTGGCCAGAGGGACCTTCACCCTTATATGCTCGCGGTTGGTCTTGCTCTCCAGACTCTCGATCAAACCGCCTCGGCCGGTGAGGTGATTCATCACGTCCCCGATGAAGTCCTTCGGAGCCATCACATCGACGTGCATGATCGGCTCCAGCAGGATAGGTGCTGCCTCATGGCAGGCGGCGTCGAAGCCCATCGCTCCGGCGGCTTCGTAGGCGAAACTTGTGGCGGTCTGTTCGTCGTACTCGGCGTCGACCAAGGTGGCTTTGATATCGATGGATGGGTAGCCGTACATAATGCCAGAAGAGAAGGAGTTCGTCACCCCACGGCGTACCGCGTCGAGAAACTCCCGCGGAAGCTGCGCTTCGGTAACCAGGCTCTCGAAACTGTCGCCGGCTCCCCGGCTGAGAGGCTCCACCTCCAGGGTGATCTTGGCCCGGTTTTCTTTTCCGGCCACGACTTTGTGGAACTCTTGAACGTGGCGGTGTTTTTTCGATATGGATTCGCGATAGGTGACCTGAGGATTGCCTATTTTTGCTTCGACCTTGAAATCTTTGACGATACGGGTCACCAGTACGTCCAGGTGCAGCTCTCCCATACCGGCGATCACCAGCTGGCCGGTCTCTTCGTTTTCCTTGACCGTGAAGGTGGGGTCTTCCTGCTTGAGGAGCTCCAGGACTTTTTTGAGCTTGTCCTGGTCGGAGACGGTTTTCGGCTCGATGGCTACGGAGATGACCGGTTCGGGGAAGTGCATCCGCTCGAGGAGTATTTTTTTGGCTTCCGAACCGACGGTGTCACCGGTTTGGGCGATCTTGAAGCCCACCACTACCGCGATATCACCGGCGCTGACCTTGTCGATCGCCTCGTATCGGTTCGAGTGCATCCGCAGCAGACGGTTCACCCGCTCGCGCTTGTTTTTGGTAATGTTATAGACGGCGGTGCCCTTTTTTATCTCTCCACGGTACATTCGAATAAAGCTCAACGAGCCGGCCTCGCGGTCGGCCTGGATTTTGAATACCAAGCCCAAGGCGGGTTCGCTCTCGTCTTCTTCGATCACCACCTCTTCTCCGGACTTTACGTCGATACCGTGGATCGGCGGGGCTTCCCAGGGGGAGGGCAGGTAGTCGAGCACCCCGTCCAACAGAGGCTGTACGCCAATATTCTTCAGTGAGGCCCCGACAAACACGGGCACAATGCTGCGATCGATAGTCTGTTCTCGAACCGCCTTCTTGAGTAGTTCCAGTGGAATCTCTTTTCCTTCCAAGTAGAGATCGGTGATCTCTTCGGAACCGGCGGACACCGTGTCGATGAGCTTCTCGTGCCACTGCCGCGCCAAATCTCGGTACTCTTCACTGATAGGGCCCCGTTCGACCTTGCTCCCGAAGCTGGTGGGTTCGAAACTGAGTTCCTCCATTGTCAGCAGGTCTATGGTGCCGCGGAAATCCGACTCTTTACCCACCGGGAGGTACAACGGTACGGGGACCGCCTTTAATTTCTCTTCTATCTCCTTGATCACTTCATAAAAATCGGCCCCCAGCCGGTCCATTTTATTCACGTAGGCGATGCGGGGGATGTGATAGGTGTCGGCCTGGTGCCACACGGTCTCAGACTGGGGTTCGACCCCGCCTACCGCGCAGAAGATGGCCACCGCGCTGTCGAGTACCCGTAAGGAGCGTTCCACTTCGGCGGTGAAATCCACGTGGCCCGGGGTGTCGATGATATTTATCTGTGCGTCCTTCCAGTAGCAGGTGGTGGCCGCGGAGGTAATGGTGATACCCCGGTCCTGCTCCTGCTCCATCCAGTCCATTGTTGCTTCGCCGTTGTCCACCTCGCCGATCCGGTGACTCTTGCCGGTGTAGTAGAGTATCCTCTCGGTGGTGGTGGTTTTTCCGGCGTCTATATGGGCCATTATCCCGATGTTGCGCATAAACTTGTGTGCCATCTTTTACTCCTTGTCCTCCAACCTTTTCCTCCAAAAAACGAAAGATATAATAGCATAATAGGTCGGGAGTTAAAAGAGGTGAGCTTTTCTATACAGCAATTCTCATTTTGGAAAGTGCA
>DSBN01000232.1 GCA_011046055.1 Sediminispirochaeta sp.
CTCTCTGGGCGTAGCCGGAGGACTGGTGGGCAGCACCATCGCGGCGACCACCGGGCCTTGGGCCTATTCGGAAATCGGAGTATGGGGGCTGGGGCCGATCTCCGCCGTATCGGTTGCCTTTTCTTTTTTTATCCTTATAAAATACGTAAGGGAAGAACCGCACAAAAGGGGGGATTAGTGTCCAAAATTTCCAGCAATTCATCAGAAAGAGAGAAAGTAGATACACCGCTGTACCAGAGAATCAAAAATATGCTCATCCAAGAGATCGGGCAGCTGGAGGAGGGAGAGAACCGACTCCCGCCGGAGGAGCAGTTGGCCAAAAGGTACGGCACAAGCCGCGCGACTATACGAGAGTCTCTGGCCGATTTGATCCGGCACGGTTACATCACCTCGTGGCAGGGTCGAGGAAACTTCGGACATCCTCACGCACTGGACCTGAACATGCGCTTCGACATCACCACGACCTTTCACGAACTTCTGGTGAGCGCGGGTTACCAGGTGGAGATCGAGCAGTCCATCATCAGTCTGGACGACCCTTCGGTGGAGGTGCTGGAGCACTACCCCGAGTGGGAGGGAGAGGATGTGTTCAGCTTTGACTGGAACTACTGTGCCCAGGGGACGCCCTTGATCGCCTGCAAGGTGCAGGTATTGAAAAAAAGAATGCGTTACGTACTGTCGCGCAAAAAAGATGAAATAAAGCTCACCGACTATCTGCGCCGCTTCTACAACGGAGATATCACCTACGCCACCACTTGGTTCAAAGCCACGCGCAACGCTGAAGTGAGCGCGATGTTTCAGGTCCCCGAAGATACGCCCCTCCTGTCGTGGGAGGAGTCTTTTTACGATCTATACGACCGGCAGATCTGCTTCAATCAAGTGTTTTTTCATCCCCGGAAGATCAAACCCTCGATGCTCCTGCGGACTTAACCGGACTCGTGATCACAGCTGATGTAGGTCTCTTTGCACTCTTGGCAGGTGACGATGCTGTGATGCTCAAACTCGTGCCAATGCTCCTGCTGGCTGGGGGTGAGAATGCCGGTCCCCTGACAGAGGGGGCAGATGTTGTCCATCGCCCGCAAAACCGCCGCACGGATGAACTCCGAGCGGTTGGGAATCTTGTTGAGCGCTTCAACCAGGCGTTGATCTGCTTTGAAGGATATTATCTCCTGTTTTCTCATAGGCCCTCACGATGTATTACCAAGTATTACTATCAATATATCTATACTGACCAAAATTGTCCAGTCGGTGAAGTTGTGGATCTACCGGCAGCCCCTTCGCCGGGGTGTAGCAATTTTTGACAATTTTTACCAAAATAGAGCTATCAGATCCTGCAAGGAGTTTGTATGCGCGAAGTATCGTTTCAGAGAGGCTATCTGCTCTACCCCGACGGCTCTTGTCTGGCCTCTTACGGGAACACCAAGGTGATATGCACCGCGGTGATCGAGGAGAAGGTACCCAAGTTTCTAGAAGGTCAAGGGCGGGGATGGATCAGCGCCGAGTACGCGATGCTGCCCGGGAGCACCTCCGGGGGGAGGAAGCGTCGGGAGCTGCTCAAAAAAGACGGTCGTTCCACCGAGATTCAGCGCCTAATCGGTAGGAGCCTGCGGGCGGCGGTTCATCTGGATCGGCTCGGCGAGGTAAGTATCCAGGTGGACTGCGACGTGATTCAGGCGGACGGAGGCACCAGAACCGCGGCGATCTCCGGCTCCTACGTTGCGCTCCGCGACGCGCTGACATCCCTGGCTGAGAGTAGGGGGGTGGAGGGACCAGACCATTTCCTCAAAGGCAGTCTCGGGGCGGTGAGCGTCGGTATCGTGGAGGGGAGGATCGTCTGCGACCTGGACTACCGGCACGACTCCCAAGCGGAGGTGGATATGAACGTGGTACAGCTGGACGACCGCTTGGTCGAGGTGCAGGGGGCCGGCGAGCAAGGTACGTTCAGCCGTCAAGAGTTGAATTCACTTCTGGACAGTGCGGCCGAGGGAATCGCCGAGGTCTTCGCGGCTCAAAAAGCGGCTTTCGCCGGACGTCGAGGTAGGTGATGGCGAAAGGCAGGGTCTTTTTTCGTGGACTACCCGGATTCGATGCGCTCACCCAGCAGCTGCGGGGAAGCATCGAAGCGGTCCCCGGTGACGGGCTGTCCTACCTTCTCCGCTTCCCCGGCTTTGGGGAAAATGGGGGGTGGATTTAGCGATGGTCGGCGTGAAACCGCTCCAAGCGCTCCTTGAGGACCTCCTCCATCTCTAAGGAAAACTGACTGACGCAGGCTCGCAGCCCGTCGTGGTGTTCACTGCCGGTGATCTCCAAACTGATGGCGCTGATTCCGTAGTACAGCAGCTCTTCCACCAAGTCTCCGGCGCTAAAGCCGGGATAGGCGAAGGTGAAGTAGAAGCCGTCGGCGATGTCGTGGCCGTCGTCCTTGTCGTAGACGATGCGGAATCCGTTATCCAGCATGAGTTTTTTCATCACCTGGGCACGCTCCTGGTACTCCTTGACCTGTTCGACGAAGTTGAACTCGCCGTCGTTGACCGCCTTGAGCATCGCCGCTACGGCGTACTGCGCCGAGTGTCCCGTCCCCGAGCTGAGGGTGTAGAGTGCCCCGTAGATCAGCGCGTGGCCGAACTGGTCGGAGTCGTAGTAGCGCAGCAGGTCGGGGTATCGGCGCTTGAAGAGTGCGTCTGAAATCAGCAGCAGACCGAGCCGCTCGCCGGCGTAGCTGAAGGCCTTGGAGGTGGAGAGCATCAGCACGTAGTTGTCGGTATAGTGGGCCACCGTGGGTTGGTACGGCGGCTCCCCGGGCCGGCTGTAATCGTGGCGAAAGTCCATGCCGAAGTAGGCCAGATCTTCGATCACCGTCACATCGTACTTTTGTGAGAGCTCCCCGATGATCCGCAGCTCCTCCTCGGTGAGGCAGATCCAGGTGGGGTTGTTGGGGTTGGAGTAGAGGATCGAGGAGACCTGTTCGGTCTGGAGGTATGATTCGAGTTTGTCCCTGAGTTTCTCTCCCCGGTAATGGTAGACGTCGAAGCTCTCGTACTCATGACCCAGGGCGTGGCACTGCTGTTTTTGCACCGGAAAGCCAGGGTCGATAAACAGGGTTCCTTTGCGGTTGTGGTTGTTGCGGTTGGCCACCATGAAGGTGACAAAGCCCCCCTGCATCGAGCCGACGGTGGGGACGCAACTCTCCGGCTTGATATCGACGTTGAGAAAGAGCTTGGCGAAACGGGAAGCCTCCTTCTTCAGCTGCGGCAGGCCGTCGATCATCGAATATTTGGAGGCCACCCCCTGGCGCAGAGCCGCCACCTGCGCCTCGATGCCGATCTCCGGTGGGGCAAGTCCGGGGACGCCCATCTCCATCCGGATGAACTTGTCGCCGCTGGCCGCTTCGATGTCGTAGACCAGCCGCACCAGCTCCCGGATACTCGCCCGACCGAAGTCTTTGATTCCGCTGGCGGCTATTTTTTCTCTGACGATCTCCGATTTTATAGGAGTCTTGGTCTCATGTTTCATGACGCTTCTCCCTTGTTTTTTTCAATTCTGACCCTGGCATCCACCACGGTGATGTGCTCGCCGTTGCCCAGCAGGGGGTTGAAATCCAGCTCGGCGATCTCCGGGGCGGCCTCCAGCAGAGCCGACAAGCGAGTGAGGATCTCGGCGAAGTACTCCTCGTCGATTCCTTCTTGGCCTCGGGCGCCCTGGAGCATTTTGTAGCCCTGCAGGCCTCTGATCATTGCCAAAGCTTCCCCCTTGGAGAGGGGTGTCAGCCCGCTCCGCACGTCTCCCAGGACTTCGACGAAGATGCCTCCGAGTCCGCAGAGGATCAGATGACCGTAACCCTCCTCGGCTTTGGCACCGGCGAAGAGCTCCATTCCCGAGAGCATCGGTTGGAGCAGTACCGCTTCGGCGTCGGGGATAGCCATCAGTCGTTCAAACTCACGGCGAACGCTTTTTTCATCGGCTACTCCGATGGCCACCCCTCCGACGTCGGATTTATGAACCGGCCCGATCACCTTCATGACCAGCGGATAGCTCAACTCCTCCGCGGCCTGCACCGCCTCGTCGGAGCTGCCCGCCCGGCGTTCGGCGCTGCGGGGAATGCCGGCGGCGTCCAGCAGCTGCCGGACCTCCTCCGGGGAGATGTACCCGTCATTTGCCTCCTCGACGATCCGCCTGATCGTCTCTTCGTCAAGCTTCAACCGTGCCGTCTCCGGGGCGACGGAGCCGGTGGAGGAGCGGTAGATCCGGGTCAAAGCCCTTCCCAGTTCCACCTCGTCGGGAAAGTTGATGTTGCCCTTGTCAATAAAGCTCTGGATTTCGTCCTTGACGTTGATGATCGAGGGTAGTACGGGGTAGATCGGCTTTTTGCAGCTGCGCATCTTTTCATGGAGCACCTCGTAGACATCATAGACCGGGAACAGGCCGGGGCTGCCGAAAATGACTACCATCGCGTCGATCTGGTCGAACTTGTGCTCGCAGTAGTCGATGATCTTGCCCAGCTGTTCCGCCGTGCCGGTGGCCAGAAAGTCGATGGGGTTGGCGGTTGAGCTGCCTGGAAAGAGCTCTTTTTTCAAAGCTTCCGCCTCGGGTCCTTCGATGGGGGGCACTTCCAGCCCGCCGTGACTCAGCGTATCGGTGAGCATCACCGCCGGGCCTCCGGCGTGGGTGATAATGGCTACCCGCGGTCCCGGCAGGGGCGGGTGGAGAAAGGCGGCGGCGGTGGTAGTCAGCTCCTCCCTGCCGTAGCAGCGGACAATCCCAGCCTTGCGGAACAGGGCGTCCACTGCGGTGTCCGATCCGGCCAGGGCGCCGGTATGGGAGCTGGCGGCGCGGCTTCCGGCGCTGGAAGAGCCCGCTTTGACCGCCGCAATACGGCAGCCCTTGTCAATCAGTGAGCGGGCGTGGCGGAGAAGTTTCCGCGGTTTGTTGATGCTTTCTATGTACAGGAGCTTGACCGAGGAGCTGGTCTCGGGGTCGTAGGTTTCGTCCAGGTACTCCAGGACCTCCTCGACGCCGATCTGCGCGCTGTTGCCCAC
>DSBN01000198.1 GCA_011046055.1 Sediminispirochaeta sp.
GGGCCAGGTTGTCCGAGGCTCCCACCCGGCAGAAGATTCGATCTACCAGACCGATGGAAGCTTCTTCGGCGGGCACGTAGCTGCCGATTTGCGCCAGCAGAGTGATCAAAGCGACCTGGCGAAGGTAGGTGGATTTGCCCGACATGTTGGGCCCGGTGATCAGGGCGAAGCTCCGTTGGTTGGAGTTCAAGGAGACCGAGTTGGGTATGAAGTCTCCCGGCGCTTCATGGTGTTCGACTACCGGGTGTCGACCGCCGACAATATTGAGCTCTTTGCCCAGGTGGAGCTGAGGTTTCCGCCAGCCCTGTACCGTGGCGGCGTAGGCCAGTGACTGCAGGCTGTCCAGGGAAGCGATGCCCTTTGACATGAACAAGAGGTCGGGGATGAATTTTTTCGCCCTGTCCCGGATTTGCGTAAAAAGCTCTCGTTCCAAATCGACGATCTTCTCCGCTGCGTTGTTGAGCTCTTCCTCCAGTTGACCCAAGGTCTCGGTGCTGTATCTTTCGCTGCCCACCAGCGACTGTCGTCGAATAAAATGTGCTGGGACCTTGTCGGTGTTGGCCTTGCTCACTTCGAGAAAGTAACCGATTATTTTATTGTACTTGATTTTCAGGTTGGCAATACCCGTCTTTTCCCTCTCTTCCTGCAGGTAGCGGTCCAGTACGACCTTACTGTTCTTTTTGACCTCCCGTAGATCATCCAGCTCTTGTTTGAAGCCCTTTTTGATCAGCCGTCCTTCGTTCAGGTAGATAGACGGTTCTTCGTGGATCGACTCCTTCAGCAGTTGCAGCAGATCACTGAGTCTCCGAGAAATATTCTCAGGGGGTTCACCGTCGCCACCTGGTTCTTCCTCGATAAAACTAACTATGGGGTGACTCGAGGGCAGTGAGTCTTGTATGTCGTTGATGCTTTCGATTGACTGAGCGATGGCCAACAGGTCCTTGGCATGTGCCTTGTCCAGTGACAGCCTGGCGGTGAGTCGCTGCAGATCGCGTATACCGCTAAGCTGCCCTCGTATGCTGGTGAGCAATATTTGGTCTTTATAAAAGAGTTCTAAGAGCTTCAATCTTCTTCCGAGTACTTCCAGCTCTCTGAGTGGATGCAGCAGGCGGCTTCTCAACTCTCTGGCGCCCATGGCGGTTTTTGTATTGTCGATCACTTCCAAGAGGGTGTACGAAGAGCCGTGATCGTTCAGATTCTTGGTCAGCTCGAGATTTTTCTGGGTCGCTTCGTCAAGCCCCATGTAGCTCTGGTCTTCCAGGCGTCGTATTCCTCTTATGTGGCTAATCACGTGCTGTGAGTTCTCTTGTATATACTCAAAGAGTACCCCACAGGCCATCAAGGCAGGGTCGTTCTCCTGAAAACCAAAACCCTTGAGATTTTGCAGGTCGAAAAAGCGCTTCAGAAAACCGTAGGAGGCTTCACCGTCGAAGGACCAGTCGGGGTAGCGGTTCAACACGACCTTCGAACGCGACTGGAGGTACCGCGAAAGCCCTTCTCTCTCCTCCAGCAGCGACTCTTGAATCAAGATCTCACTCGGCTCGAGCCTGCTGAGCTCCTCCCGCAGTATCTGATCTTGCTCTTGAAAAGGAAGATCCCTTACCGCGCAGTCCCCGGTGGAGAGGTCCACGTAGCAGAGGGCTATTCCTCGACTATGGGAGCCGATGGAAACTAAATAGTTGTTTCTGTCCTGGTCCAGGTACTCCTCTTCGGTGACGGTACCGGGAGTTATAATCTCCACCACCTCACGGTCGACTATCCCCTTTCCCTTTTCCGGATTACTGGTCTGTTCGCAGACGGCGATTTTTTTGCCCGCTCGTAGCAGCCGAGGAATATACGAATGAGCCGCGTGGTAGGGGATCCCGCACATGGGAACCCCGTTGCGTTTGGTGAGGGTGAGGTTGAGCAGCCGTGATACCTCCTGGGCGTCGCGGTGGAACATCTCGTAAAAGTCGCCAAGACGGAAAAAGAGGATCGTGTCGCTGTACCGCGACTTGATCCTCTTGTACTGGCGCATCATGGGAGTCTCTTCGACCATAGGACTCTCCGTCAGCGTCTGAGGTAATTAAGCACCTTTTCGGTGATATCTACCTCGAAGTTGTAGTAGAGAATGTTGGGGTCTTTCTTGCGCAGAACTATGGAGAAACCCTCTTGGTCGGCAACGTACTCGACAGCCCTTAGTATTTCTCTTGAAAAGTCCGAGGAGGTGAGCAAGTTGTTCTTCTTTCTCTCGATCCGTTCGGACATGATTCGGTTGTACTCCTTGAGGTACTCCTGGTTTTGCCGTATTTTTTCCTCCAGCTGCAGGGCTAAGGTGTCATCTCCCTCGTCTATAGCTTCCATCTTTTGCTGCTCCAGCCGGTTGATCTCCCCCCGTCGCTCTTCTATGGTCTGTTCCGTAGTCTTAGTCAACTGATCGATCTCCCTCCAGGCCGCGGATTCCTGGAAGTAATCGGAAACAATCTTCGTCAGATCGACCACTCCCACCATCGTTAGTTTGGCCGCCGCCGCGGTGGAGCTCAGAACCAGAATCATAGTTATGATAATCGCGGTTTTTTTCACTTCAATCTCCTTACATCATATCAAAGTTGATCGTCAAGACTAGGCGCAGTCCCTTTGTTTCGTCCTCGGGATCTGAGAAGATCGGTCCCCCTTCCCATTGAACCTTGCCCTCCGAATCGAGTCTGAAAAGCTTAGTCAAATAAAGCCCCAAAGGCAGGTTGGGTATGGTGAATCTGATACCCGCTCCGTAGCTGAACCGGTAGTTTTCCGGACTCTCGTTGAAGAAACCGAAGTTCTGACGATCGTTCCAGAAGCCGGTAGATCGGAAGAACAGATCACTCCAGACGACCTGCTCGGACAGGGGAATGCGGAGCTCAACCCAGTTGTCCCACATCGCCTCCCCGTCGTAACGGCGATCCCATCCTCGGTCGGTGTTCATCCCGTCGGTGTACAACAGACTACTGCTGGTGGCTTGGACCCCGGAGGTCCACTCTCCATCCTCGCGGTAGTATTGGGGCAGTATCAAGGAGAGAGAGCTGTGCAGGGCTAGTACCGTTTTGAAGTTCCAATTTCGAAAAAGTTCGAAATCCCACAGGGTCTGGTAGAACTCGGCCTGAGATTGGCTCTTCAGGTAGTGCCTGGCCCCTCCGAGGACTCCACCTCCGTAGGTAAGGGTCTGGCCCAAATAAGCTCCCTTGGACGGGGCGAAAATGTAGTCACGGGAGTCGAAAGTTCCTCGAGTCCACCAGCGGTTGTGAAAGCTCCATACACCCTGGTTGTTACGGATACTTGGGTTGTAGGGACGATAACGTCCTTCGTCGTAGTCGATGTAGGAGAGACCGGTACGCAATCCGGTAGAGGCACCTAGTCGCCCCATCGGAGTGTGCCAAGAATAGCCGGTGGACCCGCCTATGGAGAGCTCCCATTGGTCGTACTCCATCAGGTAAGCTTCGTCAATGGTCTTCCCATCACTCTGGGCCTCCTCCCACTCTTTTTTCGAGTCATAGGGGTCCGGTGCGGCTATATCAGCTTGCTCGTCGGTGAATCGTTCGTCCAGCAGGTCCTGATAGACCCCGCTGTTGGTTACCCGCTCTATATTGAAGTCCACACCGCCGGACCAGCGGCGGTCCATCAGCCAGTTGGTCTGGTAGGAGAAATTGAGATTCTGCCGGGTCCCGGAGAGCTCCGTGCCGATGGAAAACTGCTCACCTAAACCGCGGAAGTTGTTATCCGTCCATTTCAGAAAACCGATAATCGGAAACTGTCCCGCCTGACCGGTGAAAGTCAAGCCGAAGTTGATATTGGTCGTTTTGGCCTCTTCCACGTTGAGCACCAGATCCATCAGACCTTCGGTACTGCCGTAGGGGGTCTCGGGGGTGACGTTGCTGAACAAGCCGGTGTTGTAGAGGTTGCGCATTCCCTCGATCACTTTTTCTTTGCTGAAAATATCCCCTTCTTCCAGCGGTATCTCCCTTAGGATCACCTTGTCTTTGGTTTTTGTATTCCCCTTGATAATGATATCTTCGATGTGAGCGCGGCCCCTTTCCTGTATCTCGATGACAAAGGAGATTGACCGGTCCTCCTGGTTTCTCTGCTCCTGTTGAGATATGTTGTTGTAAATGTAACCGTCGTTGTAGTAAAGATCGCTGATTCTGGTGAAGCTCTGCTGGAGTCGGCTCAAATTGAGCAACTCTCCCTCCTCCAGGGTGACCCGTGACAGGAGCTCTTCATCGTCGAACAACTGGTTGCCCTGAAACTCGATCCCCCCGAATGTCCACTGCCGTCCCTCCTCGATGTGAAAGGTCAGAGCGATGAGGTTTCGCCCATCCTCCTCTTCTACCACCTCCTGGGATACATCAACTACTCGCGCATCAACGTAGCCCCGCTCGTGGTAGTAGGTCTCAATATTGCTCCTGTCCTGTTCGATCCGATTCCGTTTATATACTCCGCTGTGAAAAAAAGACTGGGCTTTTGATTTGAGCTGCTTCCGGAGAGTGTTGTCGGGGATAGAGTTGTTGCCAGAAAACGCAATGGTCTTGATTCTCGTTTGGGACCCCTCTTGTATCTCGAAAACGAGCTGCACGTTGTTCTGCTCCTCATCAACTTCGGTGCTGGAGCTCAGCTTCACGTCGGAGAAGCCCTTGTCCTCGTAAAGATTTCTGATCGCTTCCTCGTCGCTGGCCAGCTTGTTTTTGGTGAGAATGTCTCCCCGTTTTAAAAGTATGGTATCCAAAATCTCCGAGTCGCGGACACTTCGATTTCCCGAAAATCTTATTTGATCTATCACCGGACGCTCATTTACTTTGAACTGCAGTATCAACTCCTGCCTTTCCGCCGTCTTCGGTACCGCCTCGGCTTCAATGAGTGAGAAGTAGTTCAGCGCGTAGAGCTTGCTCTGCAAGTCCATAAACAGACTGTTGCTAAATCTACGGCCTACAAATGGCTCGACAATCGGTTCCAATTCGGATTGTGAAACGTGTTTCAAGCCTTCAAAACGGATATCGCTGATAGTTTTGTCCATATAC
>DSBN01000157.1 GCA_011046055.1 Sediminispirochaeta sp.
GAAACTCCACCGTCTGAGCCGATCGGTCATTGTGCTGGATGAGGCTCAGACCTTGCCGCCTGGCCTTCTTTTGCCGACTCTTGACGTGCTCAGGTGGTTGGCCACGCCCGTAGAACAGGGTGGGTACGGTTCAACGGTCGTCTTCTGTACAGCCACCCAACCCGCTTATGAAGTTGGCCCTTGGAAGGCTTACGCCGAGGAGATCAAAATAAGAGAGATCGTTCCGGATTATCCGAGGCATTTCGATGAAATGAGGCGTGTGGAGTATGATCCTGAGACCAGGACTCTTTCATGGAAGGATCTGGCCTCAGAGCTTAGAGAAGCGGACCAGGTCCTCGTTATATTGAACACTCGGAAAGACGCGTTGGCACTCTTCGATTGCCTGGATCGAAATGACGAGGCTTATCACCTATCGACTCTTCTGTGTGGCTCACACACAGGAAACGGGTATTGGATGAGGTAAGATGCCGCCTTGAAAATGACCAGCCCGTGATCCTAATCAGCACTCAGGTTGTAGAGGCCGGGGTGGATCTCGATTTCCCTGTGGTGTACCGTGCGATGGGGCCGCTGGACCGCATCGTGCAGGCGGCGGGCCGCTGCAACCGAAACGGCAGGATGGAGGTAGGCCGGGTGGTCATCTTCGAGCCTGCGGAGGGTGCAAGCCCAGGCGGGCCTTACAAGACGGGCATCGAAAAGGCCCGGTTGCTCCTTCACGCTAATCAGAAAGAGCGGCTTCACGACCCCGAGTTTTACCGAGAGTATTATGAGAGGCTTTTCGGATTAGACGGTGTGGAAATGGATGAGAAGAAGATCCAAACCTACCGCGAACAGTTGAACTACCCTGAAGTTGCAACCCGCTACAAGCTTATTGAGAAGGATACCATTCAAGTGATTGTTCCTTACGAGAACGCTCTTGACCATGTCAGCCATTGGCAGAGTCATCCGAATTATCGAACCTGGCGCAGCTTGCAGCCCTATCTTGTGAGCATTTTCCGACAGGAAGCCCTCAAGAAACACGAATGGCTGTGTCCCGTTTCGGAGAATCTGTTTATCTGGAAAGGCGAATACGACGACAAGAAGGGAATGGTAGAAGGGTACAGGGATCCAGCGGATTTGATCGTTTAGGAGGTGACCCAGATGGAATCTCGCAACAACGTGCGTGTACGTGTATGGGGAGACTATGCCTGCTTCTCACGGCCGGAGTTCAAGGTCGAGCGGGTAAGCTACCCTGTGATGACGCCCAGTGCGGCCCGAGGGGTGCTCGAGGCAATCTTTTGGAAGCCCGAGATCCGCTACGAGGTACACCGGATCGGTGTTTTGGCCTTGGGATCACAAACCGTTATCCTACGCAATGAACTGAAGGATCGGCAAGGCACGAAGCCGATCCTGGTGGAGTCCAGCAGGCAACAGAGGTCGAGCCTTATTCTCAAAGGGGTGGATTACATTATCGAGGCGGAGGTGAGATTACGGCCGCACGCGGTCGATCCGATCCCAAAATATCTCGATCAATTCAACAGACGATTGGACAAGGGTCAGTATCACCACACCCCATACCTGGGCACCCGGGAATTCGCCGCCCATTTCGATCGGCCAAACGGTGAAAGACCCCAGCCATTTGATCTATCCATCGGGACCATGCTCTTCGATATCGCTTTCGTGGAAAGCGCTGGACGGGACGAACTTGAATTTAGGCGGCCGGGCAGGGAGAAACCTGTCAGGGGCTATGCGCAGGCGATTTTTTTTGATGCCCGTGTGAAAGACGGCTGGCTGACTGTGCCTGCTGAGAAGTACAAGAACATCTACAGGTTGGAGGGTGAACATGTTTAGAGAACTGGTGGAGCTGGGCCGTGAACTCGAAGGGAAGGGGCGTCTGCCGCCACCTGGTTTTTATCTTTACGGAGAACCTATCAAGTGGGTGCTGCACCTGTGGCCGGATAGGGTCTACCTTGAGGCTGCTGAGCTTGCTCTCCCAAGACCTTTCAGTGGAAGGGCCTCCAGCGTCGAGGCCCATCTCTTGGCCGACGAGGCAGGATATGCGCTTGGCGTCGATAAGGTCAAGGCGGGCACTGCAGACCGGCGCAGCCCAGAGAAGCACAAGGCGTTTAGAACTCTGCTCAAAGAATTCGTGGCCTGGAGCGGTCTTAAAGCTGTTGAATTGCGGGAAGCCATAGGGTGGCTCGAAACTGCCCTTGATTCAGGCCGAGTGCGCCAGGATCCCCGGTTTGGGGAAATCCTTTCCAAGGATTGGGTTTCTTTCGTGGCGGAAGTAGGTCCCCTAAAAGGGCACCACCTATTCGAACACCCGGAAGCCCAGGCATTTTGGATCGAAGAAATCCAGGCACGTAGCGCCCCAGGGGAACAAGCGAAGAAAAAGCAGGTCGTGGCTGGGTGTGCCGTCTGTGGGGACGAGCGCGCACTGGCAGGCAAGATTCCCTTGAAAGTGAAGCTTTTTAAGACCAACCCCTTGCATTCGCTGAACCAAGACGCCTTCACTTCCTTTCGTGGCGGATCAGATACCTCGAAGAAGACGCACATTGGGATCTGCTACCAATGCGGAGACAGTGCTTCCAGGGCCTTCAATTTCCTCAGTAACTCGGAGCAGCACCGCAGAAACATCATGCGCGACAAGGAAAAGCAGGACAGCCTGATCAATCAGATCGCCCTGTTCTGGCTCAAGGCGCCAGCCCCCGTGCTGGCGGGAGAGGCAATTCTCGATCTGAGCGATCTTAACACCATAGATTGGGGTGCGGCCCTGCAAGAGATTGGCGAAAGAGGCCCCTCTGCCGAGGCCACCCTGTCGCAAGTCCTGGAGCTGCTGAAACTTCCATGGAGTCCCACAGATTCCACTCTCACCCTGGACGACTATGGGTTCTACCTGGGCGTGCTCTCGCCTAACAAGGGCCGTATCGCGCTCAGGGAGTGGATCGATGTCTCGCTAACGGAATTCAAGAGGCATCTCAGGACTTATCTCGAGGCCACACTCATGGTCTCCCCGTGGGGCGACGCGCCAAGACCGCTTTCGATCAGCACGCTTGTTCAGGCGGTCGATGGAGGCAACCCCAACCATACAAGGGGGCTTCTGCGCACTGCTTACATGGGGCACAGACCTCCGAATGGGTTGTGGGTATCTGCCGTGAATAGATTGCGGAATCCGAACATACTTCAAACCCCAAAAGAGGCATGGCGGTTGCATGCATTGGCTGCCTTGCTTAAGCTGGGCCTATTTTTCGGTAAAGAGGAGGTACAAGGCATGACAGAACTAAACCCCCACCACGAAACCAAGGCTTACCTGTGCGGACGGCTGCTTGCCGTCCTGGAGGAGGCCCAACTGCGAGCCTCAAATTTCAAGCTCAACAAGACCCTGGTTGACCGTTTCTACGGGGCTGCCTCCACTGCTCCGGCCACAACCTTCGGGGCGCTGATTCGAATGGCGACCACAGCGCACCTCCCGGAGATCGGCAAAAAGGTGAATGTGCTGATGGAGGAAGTGATGGCGAGCCTCGATAGGTCAGGCGGCTTTCCCAGGTCCCTGACCCTGGCCGAACAGGCCGAGTTTGGACTGGGCTTCTATCACCAAAGGGCAAAATTTCGTGCCGGGCGCGGAAAAACAAAGACTGAAGGAGGATAACAATGAGCCACAACGATCCCACCAAACGACACGAATTTGTTTTGCTGTTCGATGTGAAGGACGGAAACCCCAACGGAGACCCTGACTCTGGCAACATGCCCAGGGTGGACCCCGAGACCATGCATGGTTTGGTCACGGACGTGGCCCTCAAGCGCAAGATCCGGGATTACCTTCATGTCACAAAACAGACGAGCATTTTCATCCAGAGTGAAAAAGCGCTTAATACTCTGATTGAGGACGCGGCCAATGAAAAGGGCGCTGAAAAAGCTAAGAAAACAGTGAATAAAGACGTTCAAAGGGAGATGTGCAGACGCTACTATGATATTCGCATGTTCGGGGCGGTGCTTTCGACAGGCGATTTCAATGCAGGACAAGTACGTGGTCCCGTTCAATTCACCTTCGCCCGATCTATTGATCCGGTGTTGCCTATGGATGTAAGCATTACCCGTCAGGCTCGCACAACCACAGATCGCATGGAGACAGGCACGACCGAGATGGGACGCAAACCGATTGTTCCCTATGGCCTTTACCGCGCACACGGGTATTTCAATCCCTTCCTGGCTGAGGTCACGGGTGTAAGTTCCGAAGACCTTAAAGACTTCTGGGACGCGGTGGTAAACCTTTTCGAGTTGGATCGGTCTGCGGCTCGGGGGGAGATGAGCATGCGGGGGGTCGGTGTCTTTACCCACGAGAACAAGAAAGGCAATGCCGCGGCCCACAGGCTCTTCAATTTGATTCGTGTTCCCACGGTCGGTACAGCACGTGACTTTGCAGTTTACCAGGTCATCGCCCCTAGGTCAGGATCACTTGGTGCCTATGGCTTCCCCGGGGTAACCTTAAACTGGTTGGTCAAACCGGAGAACTGGGTGGAACTAGCTCAACAGAAGGGTTGAGAACGATGCTTTCCGTGATGGCTCCGGGTTTTTGGTCCCCTGGCGGGCCGGAATGGTAGGCAGCATGGGCCACTTATTGAATATAGGTTTTACGAGATGTTTACCATCGCGTGATAAGAGGGCGTGGATAGAGCCATAGCTGTTTTCAGGAGGAGCGAGATCTGGAAGATCCCTCTCAACAATGGCTGCTGGTTTTCTGGTCAGGATGTGTTGTTGAGTGCAATGTAGAAACCCTGGCCCTCTGGCCAGGTCAGAGACCTTACTGTTCTGCCGCTTGAACAATTTTTAAAATCGTGGTGGCGAAGCCATGAATCGGGCGTAAAGCATGAGCTTCCAGCCCCGGATAGTCCGATTCAAGCGCTTTTTTTACTCTATTCCATCCCCCAGGCCGAACCTTTTGACCATGCCTCAAGGCGCGAAGAAGCTGGATAGGAAGTGACCTTAAAGGAAACCGCGATGGACCGCTCTAAAGACAACCGAAGTGGCGACTC
>DSBN01000398.1 GCA_011046055.1 Sediminispirochaeta sp.
AGCGCCAACATAAGCGATGACTCCACGGTGACCGGTGAGGTCAAGATCGGCACGGTAGATTAGAGTACAGGACAAAGAGTTTGCAGCCCCCGGTGTATGTGCACACGGGGGCTTTTTTTGGGCACATAATTGTTGCCCCCCGCTATGGGCCTTCTTGTGCTGGTTAAAAACGGAGACGCCATGTCATTTGCGGAGTGGAGTGAAAGGTACGGCGTTCATATTCAAGAGATAGACCGGCAGCACATCGCCGTCTCGGACAAGAAGTACGAAAAGCTCTTCCGGGAGAGGGGGATTATCTCTTAGAAGCTACATGCCTCATACAATGTTTCTTTTAGAAAAAAATAAGACCAGTACGGTAAAAATTTCTAATCGACCCAGAATCATCATGCCGGAGAGCCAAATTTTGGCGTAGTTTGGGAAAAAGGCAAAATTTTCAACCGGTCCGACCTGGGCGAATCCAGGACCGATGTTTCCCAGTACCGCCAAAGAGACGGTGAGGCTGGTCTCCAGGTTGCTGTCGGTACTGGTGAGAAAGAGCGTGGAGACCAAGATTGTGCTAATATACAAAAAGAAGAAACCGCTGATTGGATCAACGAACGAATCGTCCAGGGGGGCTTTGTTGAGCCGGAGGGGAAAAACTCCCCGGGGATAGATCAGCCGCTGTAAATGACGCCGTGCTACCTTCCAGAGTACAGTGACGTGTAGTATTTTTATCCCACCGCTTGTCGAGCCGACGCAGCCTCCGAAAAAGAGCATGAGAAACAGAACTCCCTGAGCAAGCATAGGCCAGGTAGTATAGTCGGAGGTGGCGAAACCGGTCGAGGTCATCAGGGTGGTGACCTGAAATGATCCGTGTCGTAGAGAGTCGGAGAAGGAGTGAAAGGTACTGTGTGTGTAGAGACTGTAGGATACTATGATTATACTGAGTAGATAGATGCTCAAATACACTTTCAGCTCGGTGTCTTTGAGGATTGTGGAGAAATGACCCGGAGAGAGTCGGAAGTAAAGTGTGAAATTGAGGCCCGATAGTACCATAAAAATGGTGATGACCCACTGAATGAATGGACTGGAGTAAGCGGCGATACTCGCGTTTTTGGTGGAAAATCCGCCGGTGGCCAAGGTGGCAAACGAGTGGTTCAGTGCATCGAACAGGCTCATTCCTCCGAAGAACAGGAGAGCAACTTCTATGACCGTGAGACCAACATATATGTACCAGAGCACCCTGGCGGTGTGCAGTATTCTTGGGGTCAAGCGTTCTATCTCCGGACCAGGCATCTCTGCTTTCATTACTTTGTACGCACCGACTCCTAAAATAGAGAGAACCGCCGCGGCCAGCACAATGATGCCCAACCCTCCTAACCAATGGGTCAACGACCTCCAAAAAAGCAGGAACTTAGGCAGGATTTCAATGTCTTGAAGTATGGTAGAGCCGGTGGTGGTAAACCCGCTCACCGATTCGAAGACCGCATCGACGATACTTATATCAATATCAGACAGAATAAATTCTTTATGTGATCTTAATACAAGGGAGAATATTTTTGTGCGATATTAATACTGAGGTAAAGCTGTATGAAACATAGAACACGCCCGGCCTTAAAGAATCTGGGTTTCTGCGTGATCCTCTTGGCAGTCTCAGCTGGTTTGGGGCTCTTGTTTTACTCAATAGGCTTTGGCGAAGCCAATATCATCATGGTCATCTTATTGGCCGTGTTACTGATCTCCGTATCCTGTGGCAGAACCGTCGGCATCGCCGCCTCTTTCGTGAGCGTTGTGTTGTTCAATTATCTGTTCACTAAGCCGAGATTTACCCTTGTGGTTCACGATACGCAATACATCATTACTTTTATGGTAATGTTCATTGTGGCGCTAATAACCAGTGAGCTGACGAATAGGATGAAGCGAGAGGCGAAAGAGTCAAAAACAAGAGCGCAAAACTTGGAATTGCTCTATCGAACCAGCAAAAACTTTCTCAAGAAAAGTGGTACCGCGGAGGTAGTCAACACATTCATAAAAAGCATGTATGAATTGCTCGGTATTCCTATTGGTATAGCTCTGTATCAGAATGGGACAAGTCATTACTATGGAGTTTCAGATTTTTTTGACTCGAAGTATTTCCGTACCGTTCAGAAAGAGCAGCCCCATATAGAAATCGAATCCCTTTTGAAAATCACAAAAAACTCAGATGGGACCTCAACGGATATAGTTTCTCATTCCGAGGCGTACGAATTTCCTTTGAAGAATTCTAACACCCTAATTGGCACTCTCATCGTTCTCAACGAAGAAGCTGCCTTAGAACCGGAGCAGCGCGGGCTTGTCGAAGCGGTGAGTGCTCAATTTAATCTGGCCTTTGACCGGGAAGTTCTATCAAAGAGGCAAGAGGACACTCGTATGGAGATGGAAAGAGAGCGGCTTCGAAGCGATCTTCTGCGATCGATCTCTCACGACCTAAGAACACCGTTGACTTCCATCACCGGAGCAAGTACCACTTTGCTTTTTTAAAAAAGGCATAGCCTCCTCTCACCGAAGGAAACTTCTGGAAAATATACGATCTGATGCTTTTTGGCTCACCCAATTGGTGGAGAATTTACTCAGCCTGACTAAAGTGGAAAGCGGCGTAGAGCTGAAGAAGGAACTTGAACTTGCTTAGGATGTAGTGGTCGATGCGGTGCGGAAATGTCGAAGTAGGGCGGAAGGCCACGGCATTCGAGTGGAGCTTCCGACACTTCCAGTGATTGTTCCCATGGAACCAAACTTGATTCATCAAGTTCTGGTAAATATGATCGACAACGCGATTCGATACACTCCCGGAGGGGATGATATCATTGTACGCTCCTACCCGAAGGAGAAAGAAATGATGTTCGAAGTAGAGGATTTTGGACCAGGGATTCCCGAGAATGAGAAGGAGCGGATTTTTTCCAGATTTTATACCTTACGAAAAAGGGGGGGGCGGACGGACGCCGCGGTTTGGGCTTGGGCTTATCAATCTGCAGAGCAATTATCGCCGCTCACAACGGGAGTATTGGGGTAAAAACGAAAGAAAAAGGCGCCGTGTTTTGGTTTTCTTTACCGGAAATTGTCACTGGAGAGAAGGATGAATAATGTACCCTTGATACTTTTGGTAGAAGATGATGAGCCGATTCGCAGGTTCATTCGGACTTCACTGAAAAACAGTGGATACCGAGTGATTGAGTCGAACAGTGGTGAGGGTGCCCTGGCTTTGGCGGCTTCGCATGTACCTGATTTGATGATTCTCGATCTTGGACTTCCAGACATTGACGGTGTCAAAGTCATAGAAGGTCTTCGGGATTGGTCCTCAATGCATATTATAATAGTGTCGGCAAGGGGCAAAGAAAAAAGCAAAGTTGAGGCCCTCGATACGGGAGCTGATGATTATATTACCAAACCCTTCAGCATGGACGAACTCTCTGCTCGAGTTCGTGCCGGTCTGCGTCGAATGAGTCAACTGGGGAGCGCTGGGGGGAGTAAGTGCAAAATATTCAATGTCGGAGAGCTCAGCTTTGACCTGGATAGGAGACGAGTTCTTAAAAAGGGAGCGGAGATACATCTCACCCCTCGGGAGTACAGGCTCCTCATTCTGATGGCCCAGAATTCGGGAAAAGTCTTGACTCATCGATTTTTATTAAGGGAGATTTGGGGGCCGGGCAGTGAGAACGAAACCCAGTATCTTCGAGTCTTCATGGCAAATTTGAGGAGAAAGATCGAGTCAGATCCCGCCCAACCGATGTACATTTTCACGGAAATTGGCGTAGGGTATCGTTTTGTCGACGAGCTGTAAAAAAAGTCGGAAGTATCTCCAAAGCGATACTTCCGACTTGTTGTTCCGTGTGCAGCCTAGCGGTATGAGAAGTCAACCGGTAAAATCCACCTCCGGGACGCTCCGGGCACTCTCTTCAATTTCGAAGTACGGCTTCTCTTCCATTCCCAGGCTTCCGGCGATCATGTTGGCCGGGAACATTTTGATCTTCCGGTTGAACACCTGGACGCTGTCGTTGTAGCGTTTCCGGGCTACGGCGATCCGGTTCTCCGTGCCTGCCAGCTCGTCCTGCAGCCGGATGAAGTTCTGGTTCGACTTCAGCTCCGGGTAGTTTTCCACCACCACCAAGAGGCGGCTGAGCGCTCCCTGCAGCTCGTTGTAACTCTCGGCGGTCTCCTCCACCGACCCTGCGCCGGCCAGTCGCGCCCTGGCATCGGCGATGTTGGTGAAGACCTCTGACTCCTGCGCCGCGAAGCCCCGGACCGTCTCGACCAGGTTCGGGATGAGATCGCTGCGCCGCTGCAGCTGGTTGTCGATCTCCGCCCACGCGGCGCTAATATTCTCCTCCAATCCTACCAGCTCGTTCCTGGTACCGATGTACCAGGAGAAGAGGCTGAACACCAGTACCACTATGACCAGGATGCCAATGATCAATCCTGCTCTGCTTTTTCCACTCACTTTCTTCGTCCTCCATGTTTAGCTAAAATCCGCGGCTGGCTCCGCCGCCGCCGAAGCCGCCGCCTCCAAATCCACCAAAACCGCCGCCCCCGAAACCGGAAGAGCCGAAGCCCCCGCGGTGGCTTCCGCGACCGCCGAAGCCGCCCAAGAGCATCAGCGGAAGGAATACTCTGCCGCCGCCGAAAAAGAAGATCAGCAGAAAGATGATCAGTCCGGCGGGGATCCCCCCGTCTTCATCAGTTCTGGATCTCCGAGAACCGCTGGCAGCGGCGGGCATCTCTATATCGCCCAGGTCCACGTCGTACTCTGCGGCTATCTCTTGGGCCAAAGCGGCGGTTCCCGTGAGAAAACCGCTGCCGAAGTCGCCCTCTCGAAAAAAGGGCAATACCATCTCATCGAGGATGGCTCCGGATTTACCATCGGGAATGGCCCCTTCGAGGCCGTACCCGACTTCCAGACGTACCTGCCTCTCGGCCATGGCCATCAGCAGGATCACTCCGTTGTCCGACTCACCGCTGCCGACCCCCCACTTCTCGGCCAGGGCGATGG
>DSBN01000324.1 GCA_011046055.1 Sediminispirochaeta sp.
CGCATAGACTCAGCTCCACCGTGGTCCCCTCCCGTCCGCTTTCCCAGGAAAAGGTGCCGTCCATAGCCTCCACGATGCTTCGAGCGCTGTAGACTCCGAGTCCCGTCCCATCGGCTTTGCCGGCGGTGATGTACTTCTGACCGAAACGCGAACGGATATGCGCAGGAATCGCTTTGGGGTTAAAAATACGTATCCACACCCGAGGTTCCGTTGTGTGCAAGCTGACCACAATTCGATCACCGGGGCAGGAGACCTCGATGGCGTTCAACAAAAGGTTCGAAAATGCGGAAAACAGCAGTTCCTCGTCCCCCGCCACAAAGAGTTCGTCTTTTTCAGGTATGAAGCCTCCCAGGTCCAAGTCAAGGTCGGCCCGAAAGGAAGCGGCTATAGCCTGGAAGTAGCGCCGGGTGTTCTCCAGAAACAGCAGGATGTTGATTGCTTCCTCCGGTTTTTCGTACTCCCCCTTTTCTACCTTTTGCATTTTCAATGAATTGTTTAGGATGCCGTGTCTTTTTTCAGCAGCTTCTGGGCGGTTCCGTTGGAGTATACTATTTCGCGGTTCTGTTTACTAAAGATCAAAACGCCGCAGTCCAATTCGTTCAGAATTTTACCGAACCGTTCCCGTCTCCGCTCCTGCTCCAGCTCTTCCCTCTGTCTCCGGATTATCTCTTGACTGTAGATAAGGTATTCTCGGATATACTTCATGATCCCCGGTTTATCGCTGAGCACTATCGCCACGGAGGCTTGCCGAGTGAGTTCATCAGAGCTATTGCCTCTCTCTGCTTGCGGACTTTCTTTTTTCCGTAACTTTTCCATAATTCCCCTCCAAGTAGCATTTGATGAACAAACAGCAGGTATTGTGCCAGGAGAGGAGAATCTAATTATTTTTACAACAAAGAACTACACATAAAGCTTTTCCCACGGCAAGAGGTTTGACTAATTTTTTTGTACGGATTACTACTTATCTTGTAGACCCGCCTTCAAGCGAAGACCCGGCGCAGGTTCTCCTCATAAGGCGGTTTGACGATACCCCGGTCGGTGATAAAGCCGGTGACCAGTTGGTGTGGGGTCACGTCGAAGGCGGGGTTGCGCACCTTGATCCCCTGCGGCGCCGTCCGTCGGGCCCCAAAAGAGGTGACCTCCTCCTCGTCCCGCTCTTCGATGACAATATCCTCACCGGTCCTGGTATTCAGATCGATGGTGGAAAAGGGGCTGGCCACGTAGAAGGGAATATCGAAATGCCGAGCCAGGATCGCCACCCCCAGGGTGCCGATCTTGTTCGCCACGTCACCGTTCGCGGCGACCCGGTCGGTCCCCACAATCACCATATCTATCAAACCATGCCGCATCACGTAGGCGGCCATATTGTCGGTGATGGTGTACACATCGATGCCCGCCTGCTGCAGCTCCCACGCGGTGAGCCGAGAGCCCTGGAGCAGCGGTCGGCTCTCATCCGAATAGACGGTGAACCCTATCCCCCGCTGGTGGGCCAGGTACATCGGGGCGGTAGCGGTTCCGTAGTCGGAGGTGGCCAGTCTGCCGGCGTTGCAGTGGGTCAGCAGGCCCATTCCCTCTTTAATGAGCTCCACCCCGTTCTCTCCGATCTTCCGGCATACTTCGATATCCTCTCGGTGGATCTCCATCGCCTCCCGTTCGAGTAGGCGCAGCAGCCCGGCTCCGTCGCTTTCCTTGCTGGCCGACAGCTTCTCAACCACCCGCTGTAGCGCCCAGTGGAGATTCACCGCCGTGGGTCTGGAGGAGTCCAGGTAGTCTGCCTGTTTTCGCACCTCCTCAAGGAAGTCCTGGCGAGAGAGGGCGCTCCCGTCCCGCATCGCCACAAGCAGGCCGTAGGCTCCGGCGACTCCGATAGCCGGAGCCCCGCGAACCTTCAGTTTTTTTATCGAATCCCACACCTGTTCGACGCTTTTCTGCTCTTCCACCACTACCTCCAAGGGTAGTCTGGTCTGATCCAAAAGAAAGAATTTACCATTCAAATACTCGATGCTCTTCACCGTTGAACTATCAGCCATCTCGAAGATCTCCTAAAGTTCCGTTTTGAGTTCGAAGCAGTATATCATATTACCACTTCGGAGCCTATGGGGAGGCTTACGGTGACCGTAGTACCCTCTCCCAATTTCGAGTCGAAGCTGAGACCCCCTCGGTGTTGGTGGATTATCGACTGACTCATAGCCAGACCGAGCCCGGTTCCGCCGGAGGACTTTCTGGTGGTGAAGAAGGGATCGGTGACCCGCCGCAAATGCTCCGGCCTTATCCCCTCCCCCTGGTCCCGCACCTCCACCCGCACCGTGCTCTCATCGTCGCTGAAATAAGAAACCACCTCGATACCGCCCTTTTTTTCTCCCATGGCCAGGGCGGCGTTCTGCAGCAGATTGATGAAGACCTGCTCCAGCCGGCGATAGTTGCCGTATACTTTGGGGAGGTTTTTGTCTAATTTGATCGAGAAATATTCCGAGGATTTATAGATAAAGCTGGTACTCAAAGCCGCCGCCGATTCGACGACCATATTGATATCGATGAAAGCCATTTTATTTTCATCACCGGCAATATAGTCGCGCATCTCCTTCACGATGGAATCGATGCGTCCGGCGCTGCCGGCGATTTTCCGCAGGAAGCTGTATGTTTTTTCTTTGACCGTGCCGTAGCTATACTCCCCGACGGTGATGCGCTCCACCTCTGGACTGCATACTTCCAGCTCGATAAACAGGTTCTCCAGAATTCTCTGCAGGTTCGCGGCGCTCAGCGTGATAATCTGGTTGGGGTTGTTGATCTCGTGAGTCACCCCCCCGGCGAGGGTGCCCAGGGAGGCCAGCTTATCGGCCCGTTCCAGAAGCTGCCGCTGTTTATTCCGCTGTTCTTCTTCTAACTTTTTTTCGGTAATGTCCTGCACGGTTCCAAAAGCAAATACCGCATCTCCACTATCACCCAACTCCAGTTCGACCTTCACCCGGACCCACTTCAACAGATCTCCAGCTATAATACGGTGTTCTATCGAATAGGGCTCACCGGCTTTGGCCCGGTTCCAGCGGCTACGGACCTTCTCCCGGTCATCGGGGTAAATATACTGAAAAAAATTGTCGAAGCTCATTGCTTCGCCGACGGGGAGACGAAAAATATTGCAGGTCTCCTCTGACCATCGAAACTCACCCTTGCGGAAGTCAAAGCTCCAACTGCCCAGCTTGGCGACGCTTTGGGTCTTTTTTAAATCCCGCTCAATACTCTTTTTACAACCTATATCCCGGACCGCGATGACCCGCAGCGGCTTTTTATCCCTCACAATTTCCCGCCCCTCCACCTCCACATGAATCACGGTTCCGTCTTTTCTTATGCCTCTGATCTCATAGGGAGGAGGGTGGCTCGATCTCAGTTTTTCCCGCACCAGCCTCACATCATCGGGGTGAACAAGCAGGGCGAAGACGTTTCGTCCTAGCAGCTCATCCCGCGAATAGCCGGTCATGGTGAGCAGCGATCGGTTGACCTCCTTGATGACCCCGCCTTTGTGAATCATGATCCCTTCGAACGTCAGATCGGATAGTTGGCGGTAGCGCTGTTCGCTCTCCCTCAGCTTGGTCAGAATTCGCTTCTGCCTTCTGAGGAAAAAAAACGAGATAATCACCGCCGCTACGAGTACCGCCGCCAGAGCAACGAAAATAATCAACCTGACGAGATCATCTACCTGATCTTTCTTGACAGTTAGGGCTCCGTTCCAAGAACCATCGCCCTGATCGGCGGGGCTCATCACAAGGTAGTGCTCCGCGAATCCTTCATGCTCCTCAGCTCCGACAGCCGGAAGTAGAAGGATATTGAGAAAAAGTACGAAGACAATGCTGGTCGAAAATACTCGCACGATCTATCCGATCTCCTTGTTCAAGCTTCGTCTTGTTTCAGACCCAGTTTCACCTGGACCTTGTTGCCCTTTTCGTTGAAGCTCACCTGCCGAGCTAATGAGTAGATCACCTTGTACCCCCTTCGGGTCTGCATAGATATTTTCTCATCTACCCTAGGATCGATCGTTTGGAAATCAAATCCTTCCCCTTCGTCCTCCACCTCGACCACAACCTCATCGGAAGATGCCCAGTTGATCCTGCCCCGGATGTATCGCCCATCGACCCCTCCATTGCCGTGCCAGTAGGCGTTGTTCAACAACTCCCGTAGGATGATCAATACGGAACGGTAGTTTCTCAGCGGGTAGGAACCAAGGTCCTTGGCGACTCTGTCCTGGAGCATCTCCATTGACCATCTATCGCGTAGACGAAAGGTCAACTCTTTCTTCTTGTTCTCAAACTCAAGCATAGAAGAAAACTATCAAGTTTCGTACCAAGAAATGTCATTATGAGGCGAGACGCGTCCGGAGGTGATCCTTCGCAACTCCACCTCTTTTTTCTTACTGCGAGGAAGTTTACATATACGTAGAGCTACCGTTTTTTTTTATCCCGAGCAGGACTAAAAAATAGTACACGGCTTGACTTCAAATTTGTTGTAAGCAACAATTTTTCTTTTAGCCTTGCTTTTTTTGCTCCTCCTTCAGACGGCGACTCAGTGCTTGCTGGGATATACCGAGCAGTTTCGCCGCGGCGGATTGGTTCCGCCCCGACCGGCGCATCGCTTCCTCAATGAGCAGGCGATCCACCTCCTTGAGACTCGGAAGATGATCGGGAAAAATGATATGAGAGTTGTTGTTCGAACCCGGCTTTAGAACCCCTCCGTTTTCCATCATCGATTCAAAGACTTCGATCGGCAGCTCACCATCCCGGCTCATCGAAACAGCTCTGGAGACCATTGCTTTGAGTTCGCGTACGTTCCCGGGAAAGCTGTAAGACTGCAGCAGAGAAGCGAGCTCCCTCGGGTAGGTGAGATGCTCGATACCGTAATCCCGGGTCGTCTCGTCGAGAAAGGATTTGAATAAAAGCATGATATCGTCTCGTCTCTGGCGTAGGGGTGGGATCTCCACTTCGTAGGTCGACAGTCGATAGTAC
>DSBN01000029.1 GCA_011046055.1 Sediminispirochaeta sp.
ACATCCTCGACCAGCAGCGACTCGACGAGGTTTGCGGCCAAGGCTGGGACGGTCTGGTACACCTGGCGGCGTTCAAGGCCGCCGGAGAATCGATGCTGGAACCGGAGAAATACGCCGTAAACAATATCAGCGGTTCGATCAATATCATCTCCTCCTGCACCCAGCGCGGGATAACAAACCTGGTTCTCTCTTCCTCGGCGGCGGTCTACGGAGAACCGGAGTACCTGCCCGTCGACGAAGCACACCCCACCGAACCGACGAACTACTACGGCTTCACTAAACTCGAAATCGAAAGGAACCTTCAGTGGTTTCACCGTCTCCGGGGGCTGAACTTCGCCGCCCTGCGCTACTTCAACGCCGCCGGTTACGACCTCCAGGGACGAGTGAGCGGACTGGAAAACAATCCGGCCAACCTCATCCCGGTGGTGATGGAAGCGGCCGTCGGCCGCAGAGAGGCGCTGTCGATTTTCGGCGACGACTACCCCACCCCCGACGGGACGGGAGTCCGCGACTATATCCACGTCAACGACCTGGCGGAGGCTCACGTATCGGCCATGGAGTTTCTCCAGCACGAAAAGCGCCCGCTCATTGTGAACCTCGGCAGCGAGACGGGCTTGAGCGTCCTGGAGGTACTCGAAGCCGCCCGTCGAATAAGCGGGCGGAGTATCCCGGCGAAGGTCTCGCCCCGACGCCCCGGGGATCCGGCAAAACTCTTAGCCTCCTCCAGAAAGGCTCGCGAGCTTCTAGGCTGGCAGGCAAAACACAGCGGCGTAGATCAACTGATAGAGAGCACCTGGAAAGTTTACTGGGAACTGGCTTAGAGGGCTTATGAACAGAGAGACCAAACAACGGGCCAGAGAGCTGATGAGGGGATTCTGCCGAGTCTGTCCCATCTGCGACGGTCGCGCCTGCGCCGGGGAAGTCCCCGGTATGGGAGGTACCGGCACCGGAGCCTCTTTCCAGGAAAACGTTCGCGCCCTGGCGGACTACAAAATCAACATGCGAACCCTGCATTCAGTGCACGCCCCCGATACCACCACCAGGGTGCTGGGGCAGACACTTGAAATGCCCATCATCGCCGCACCGGTAGCCGGCCTGCGCTACAACATGTCCACCAAGGTATCCGAGGAGGAGTACATCCACGCCGTAGTCTCCGGCGCCATGGCCGCGGGAACTTTGGCCGGAACCGGCGACGGGGAGGAGGAACGCCTTTTTCACGACTCGCTGAGCGCACTCAAAACCAACAATGCGGCGGGCCTCCCCTTCATCAAGCCGTGGCATCACGATCTGGTGAAGGAAAAAATAGCCTTGGCCGAACAGGCGAAGATCCAGATCTTCGGAATGGACGTGGATGCGGCGGGCTTGATCACCCTTCGTGAGATGGGAAAGCCTGTTTTTCCAAAAAGCCTGCCGGAGCTGAGAGCCATCGCCGAGCTCAGCGGCATGCGCTTCGTCGTCAAAGGGATCATGACCGTCGACCAAGCCCGCTTGGCGGTGGAGGCGGGGGCTGACGCCATCGTGGTCAGCAACCACGGCGGGAGGGTTCTGGACCACAGCCCCGCCACGGCCACCGTCTTGCCAGATATTGCGGCGGAAGTGGGCGGGGATATCGAGGTGCTGGTTGACGGAGGGGTGCGAAACGGCACCGATGTATTCAAAATGCTCGCCCTGGGCGCCAAAGCAGTTCTGGTGGGACGTCCGGTGGCCATCGCCGCCATCGGCGGGGGAAGCCAGGCGGTGGCCGAAGAGCTGCACGACTACGCTCAGGAGCTGAAGCAAGTCATGATCATGACCGGCAGGGCGGAATTGCGCGGTATCGATTCGTCGTGTCTCTATTTTTAATTGCTGCTTTGCCTTGACTTTGCTTAGAAAAACGGTAATACATGTAGGAGGAGGAGGCTGCTATGTTTGATTGGATCGATTTCGAAAAGCACGAAGGCACCTGGAAGGAAAAGGACGTCAAGGTCCTGGCTCTCTCCACCTGCGCATTCTGCAGCAAAGCATTCGAGTTTCTCAACTCCCACGACGTGGAGTACAAATATGTCTATATCGATACCCTTCCCAAGAAAGACCGCCGGAGGGTCAGCGATGAGTTCAAAGAGACCTTCAAAGAGAGGGGGCTGTACCCCAGCGTCGTCGTGGACAACAAAGACTACCAGCTCGGTTTCATAGAAAAGGCCTGGGCGAAAGCTCTGGGGCTCGAATAGATGGGGAAAAAGATGGGCAGGGAGAAGAGTCTCCGGGACATTCTCGATTTTATCGACCGCAGCGCCGACCATTACGGCTGGATCGTCAACGAGGACCGGGACTTTGTCACCAAACTGGCTCAAGGGCTGCTCATCAACTATCAGAGGTACGGTTATCTGCAGTGCCCCTGTCGGGACAGCTGGGGCGACAAAAAACACGACCAGGATATCGTCTGCCCCTGCACCTACTGTAGTGATGATATACAAGAGTACGGGCAGTGTTACTGCGGGCTCTTCCTCTCGCCGGAGTTCTACGCCGAGGGGAGGACGCCCACCGCCATTCCCGAGCGGCGCCCCGATTCAAAGTTTCCCTAATACCCCAAAAACATCAGTATACTATCCCAGAGTCTCCACCACCAAGTCCCCTCCCCAAGCGCTTCGCCCGCTTCGAGGGGATACTCCTGCACCAGCTCCCCATCGAGACTGACCCTTACTCGGCCCAGTTCTTGCCCCTTTCGCACCGGGGCTACTATCGGCTCCTGAATTTCGTAGTCTATTTTGAGCCCTCCCGCCGCTGCCGCCGGCACTACCAAGGCGGAGGGACGGAGCCTCCGGAGTTGTATATCCCTTCGTTCCCCCCGCCGGACCCTGAGCCTCTCAGGCGCGGAAATCTCCGGCACTATCCTCTGGAAAGCGTAGAAGCCGTAGGAGAGCAGGTTTGTTCCGTCCACGGCCCTGGTGTAGGATCCCTCCAGGGAGCTGTCCCCCGGTCCGCCGAGCAAAACCGCCACCAGCCGGCGTCCTCCGTGTTCGGCGGTCAAGGCGATGTTGTAACCCGCCTCGTCGATATAGCCGGTTTTCAATCCGTCAACCCAGGGGTGCCGTCCAACGAGCACGTTGTAGTTCGACTGGGTGATCGGACCGTAGGCCGAGGCCGGGGCGCTCTCCAAAACCTCCTGATTTGGGTAGGTCATGGTGGTCTGATTGTGAAGCCTCTCCAAAGACTCCGGGTGCTCGGATATATAATAGAGACAGAAGCGCCCGAAGGCCTCGGCGGTGGTCGAATTTTCAGCGCTCAAACCCGCCGGATCGGCAAAATGAATGTCCTCGAGCCCTATCCGACGGACCTCACGGTTCATCTCTTCCACAAAGGCATCCACCGACCCCGAGACCAGACGGGCCAGTGCCAGAGCCGCGTCGTTGCCCGAAGGTACCGCCAAGCCCTCCATCAGCTGCCGCACCGAGGGCCGCTGTCCCTCCTCGAGAAACATCAGCGATGAACGAGGTGGCAGGCTGCGGAAATCTTCAGTGACCCCAATATCAACCAGGGTGTCGAAGTCGATCTCTCCCTCCTCTACGGCCCGATAGACCAGGTGCAGGGTCATCAACTTGCTCATGGAGGCGGGAGGAATTGACCGCTGTCCATTTTTCGAATAGAGCAAGGTCCCGGTTTCAAAATCGTAGAGAGCCGCCGCCTCTGATCTCAGGGCCGGCTCGATATGCGCCCGCGGCGCTTCGGAAAATATCGTCCACGGTGTGAACAGGAAGATCGCCCCGCAGAGCGCAGCTATTTTGGTGCTTCTCAGCATTTCAAGTCCCCATGATTTTATATTTTCTGACTGAGGGTATACGAAAAACCTCTCTCTGGCAATGCGTCCACCTCGGGGGGGCCGCTCGGCTCGTGCCTTCCGCGTGGTTTCTTTTTTTACAGCGGATTGTCTTAGCAAGATTTTTTACCTATACTTAGGCGTGGAGGTTTGGCGTGCACAGTTTTGCTCGAGTAACCGAGGCGGTTCGAGAGGCGGGTATTCTAGCCAAGCGGAATCAGAGCTCCGTCTCGGTTCGCCGAAAGGAAGACGGTTCGGTGGTCACCGAGATGGATTTGGAGATAGAACGGCGTCTTTCCGCCCTGATCCACCAGGAGTTTCCCCAGGCCAACATCATCAGCGAGGAGTATCCCACCGATTTTCGAGCCGGTCGCTCCTTGAACTTCACCATCGACCCGATAGACGGGACCGACAGCTACAGTCAGGGCATGCCCGGTTGGTGCGTGGGAGTCGGCATCCTCGACGGAAGTTTAAGCCCCGTAGGCGGCTTCGTCTTCGCACCTCGCTGGGGCAAGGATGCCGATCGAGGGGTCTTTTTGCAGGCCCTACCGGACCAGGAGCCGTACTGGGAAGGACTGCCCGATCTCAATCCGGAAAAAACGCCCTTTGAAGGGCACCAGCTGATGATCGGTTCGAAGGTGCACCGCCGTTTCGACTTCAGCTCGTATCCGGGAAAGGTGAGAAACGTGGGCAGTAGTATCATCCACATACTCAGCCCCATAATTCACAACGACGTGGAAGGGACCTTTGTCCCTCCCTCATACATCTGGGACATCGTTCCGGCCCACGGTATAGCCCGACGTTTCAACTTATGCTTGGAGTATGCCAATAAAGAGGAGATCGACTACGCGCCGCTGGTACACCGACAAATCGCGGCCCACCATATAGTCTGCGGCGGAGACAGAGCCATCGAAAATATCAGGTCCCACCTCCGTCAGCTCTAGAGGGACCAAAACCGTCCAAACCGGGCTTCTCCTCCATGCTTCGATGCAACATCCGAGCCAAATAGACAAAGGGTGTGTCCAAAGCCGCCACCAACCACTTCAATATATAGGTAGACAAAACGATCTCCAACAGAACCGAGGTCTGAAAGACTCCATAGAAGGCGACCAGGGTGAAACAGAGCGAGTCGATCAGCTGGCTCACCATGGTGCTGAGGTTGTTTCGCAGCCACAGGTGTTTGGGAGCGGGCCACT
>DSBN01000133.1 GCA_011046055.1 Sediminispirochaeta sp.
GTAGGGGTAGAGGTTGACCATAACCAAGAAGTCTGCATTTTCCCAGACCGTGAGGTCGACCACTTGGTCGGACTTTTCGGCCACCAGACAGATTATGCAGCCCTCGGGTTTTTCTTCCTGGAGATACTTCAGTTTTTCAAAGTTGAAAAAATACTCACTCAACAGCTCCCTCCTCGGAATCCCGCGGCAGTAGTTGAATATTCGGTAGGAGCTCCGCGCTTCCCTGCTCGCGTCCGAGAGAAAGGTACTGTACCAGTCCGGGATATTCGGTGAAGAGCTTGCCGTATGCTTCCAAGACCTCGAGTTTTGACTCTTCGCTCACCATCCATTCCCTCTCTTTTTCCAATGTCGCGACTTCGGTCTTCCGCCGGGTCTCCACCAGATCGAGGTAGAGCCGCTTGGCGGTGAGGTAGAGCTCGAAATCGGGGATTTTGAACTCCAGTATGGCCGGCTCTTCGAGCTCCACCGCCTGGAACTCCTCCTGCAAGTGCCGCAGCAATTGACGGCGAAAACTGCCTATACCCTCGTAAGAGGTGAGACCGATTATCTTGCGCTCCAAAAACTCGTTGGCGCTGTTCACTATCTCCCGTTCCAGGCTTTTATAAAAGTCCTCCAATTTTTCCGGCAGGAGTCCGCGTTCTTTGACCAAACGGGGGAGCTCTTCGGGGACGAGGCTGTATTCCAGGGCTATTTGAAAATTGTAGGTAAAAAGGTCCTCCTCATCCAGCGCTTGGGCGTAGAGCTCCGCCGAGGGCAGCGCTCCGCTGATACCAGTTTCCAGTCTTTGCGGAAGTATTTTGAACTGGTGCAAGCTGAAGTTGCCTGGTATCAGCGCTTCCCAACGCCAGTTAAACTCACCAGCTTTCAGAGTCTCTTCTTCATACCCGCCGGTTTTAGAGAAGACCACCGCGTAGCCGTGTTCGGACAACTGAAACTGTACCCACCCGAAGTAAAAAACGGCGCCGGCGATTATAAGTACCAGAAAGAGAAAAATAAATGCTTTTACTTTCATGTAACGATCTCCTTGATGGAAATATCATCGAGCAGGTCCCGTATCTGGGAGAGATGGACAATGACCGCGTCGGCCTTCAGCCCATCTAAGTCCTGGATCTCCGACCTCAACCTGAGGGAACGGGCGTCTCCGGCGAAGAGTACGGTCTTGAAGTCCAGAGAGACCGCGGTGGATATGTCATTGAGCATATCATTGCCGATATAGACGCAGTGCTCCGGGGGGATGCCCTCTTTGCGTAAGCTGTCCATTACCGGTGCAAAGATATCCAAAGACGGTTTGGCGCACTTGGCCGAGAAGGACCAAGAGTTGAGCTGTGGAAGAAAACCCAGTTGCTCCAAGGATTCGTTGAAGAGGGTCTCCAGTATCAAGGGGGTGTAATACTGGGCGTTTGATACTATTCCCATCGGTATTTTATTCCGGCGCAATTGATCGAGAAGATCCCGGGCTCCAGGCATAGGCCAGACACTGTTGGAGTGGAGCTCGTAGAGCAGACTGACCTCTACGATTCTCTCCATCTCCAGACCGCCCCCGATGACACCTCCCTCCTGGAGGGCTAAAATCAGCTGATACCAAATCGAGATGATATCGACCTCCGGATATAGGATTCCTTCCCGGTGCTGCCGCTCGTGACTGTCGTGAATGAAGCGCACATAGTAGCGCTGGGCGTGGTCCTCGCACTCTTCGGCACTGACATTGATTGAGAAGCCAGCCTCCTGCAGCGAGCGAAAGAAGGCCAAGTTCTCGTTGGATTTGCTTGGACTGTCGTCGGTACTGCCCACTTCACCGCTTCCGGAGATGAGCAGTGTTCCGTAGATATCAAAGAGCACAGCTTCTATCGGCCCGAGAGAAAGAGCGGCCGCTTCTACTCCGGTATCCTCCGGCTGTATGGGTCGAGTCTTGCTGCGAATTATTTTCTCGTAGCGGCGTCTTTTGCTACGCAGTATTCTCCGAACCTCCGGAGTCTCCGACAGATTATCCGTGTAATTCACCTTGCCCTCATTGTAAAGCGGCTGGGGATGAAAAGCAAGCCGACTTTCGCAGGGTAGTTGATCAACGCTGACAAAGGGGGGCTAAACTGCTATATTCGGAGTATGGAGTTTCGGCGATACAGACAGCTCTCCGCGCTCTTCGCGCTCTATTTTTTCTTCTCCAGCACGGTGGTCTTGCTCCTGTTTGTAGTAGGCAACTACCAGTCTTTTCTTGAGAGCACCAGTTTCCTCCTGCTGCAGCTACTGGAGTGGATATTCAGTATCATGATCATATCGCTGATCTATTACTTTGTGTTCTCATTTTTGGAGAGGGGAGTCGAAAGGCGGAAGGGACAGCATCTTGTGTGGTCTTTTGTCGGCTTGCTCTACGCCGGAGCTTTTCTCTTCTTAATCAATACAATTTTTGCCTGGCTGTGAAGTCTGAGACGGTAGTTTGATCCGGAGAAAGAGCATTGAGCCTGTTTAATTCTTACAAAGAAGAGGTCGTCTTAAAAACAAAGGGCGAAATTCTCAGATTGGAGCGTGCCGGCGGCCTGGCTGCAAGAGTTCTACAGTTTCTCTCAAGCTACGTGCGGCCGGGGATGAACGGACTCCTACTGGAGAAGATCTGCCGGAGACGGATAGAAGCTCTCGCCCACCTCGGGCGTATAGAAAAATTTCCCGACTTCCCCTCGTTCCTCTCGGTATCGATCAACGACACGGTGGTGCATGGTGTGCCCAACGATCGACCTTTTCGTGGCGGAGATCTGGTGACGCTTGATCTGGTGCTCTCCTTGGACGGGTGGTATGGAGATACGGCGATCACGATACCGGTAGGGACTTTGAGCCCCCCACACGCCAGGCTCTTGCACACCGCCAAAAGGGCCTGTTATGCTGGAATCACCGCCGCCAGGGCTGGCCGACGCTTTGGAGATATAGGAGCCGCCGTGGAGAAGTGCGCCAGGGACGAGGGATTGACGGTCTTCGAATGTTTCGCCGGCCATGGCGTGGGACGGGAGCTGCACGAAGGACCCACCGTGTATATGCGGGGAGAGTACCAAGTCGGCCGTCCTATCGTACCGGGAATGGTGTTCAGCGTAGAGCCGGTGTTCGGATTCGGCTGCCAGGAGTACTATGTTGGAGAGGATGGACACTCTTTGAAATCCAAAGACGCAAGTTATACCGCGCTTTTTGAACATACCGTGGCGATTCTCTCCGACCGAACCGTAGTTTTGACGGATCCGAATAGGCATGAGATCAGTACGAGGAGTGTACCGTGATAGCGAAGGTGAGAGAGAGCAGTTTGAATGGAGAGCTGAAGATTCCCGGATCAAAATCCCATATGATCAGAGCCCTCTTTTTCGCCGCTCTGGGACGGGGAACATCGACGATTCGAGAGCCGGTGTTTTCCAAGGACGCCCTATCCGCCCTGGGAATCATCCGCGCCCTGGGCATCGAGGTCGACGACAGCCGGGAGGATCGTTGGATTGTCGACGGGGGACGGCTTCAGCCGGCGGATGATGTGCTGAACGTCGGCAATTCGGGTACCACCATGAATCTCGGCTCAGCTCTGCTGGCTTCGCTGGACGCCTGGTCGGTGGTCACCGGAGACGAACAGATCAGGCGGCGACCGGCGCAGCCGGTGCTGGAGGCGCTCTGCCAGCTGGGAGCGGAGTCCTTCACCGTCAGGGACAACGGCAGCGCACCCTTTCTGATCCGCGGCCCGCTGATCGGCGGACACGGCAGGGTGGATGGTTTGATATCGCAGTACGCCAGTTCGGCTCTGATCGCCGCTTCTCTGGCCCGAACGGACACGGAGATCGAAGTGGTGCGTCCCAACGAAGTGCCCTACTTGGAGATGACCCTGAGCTGGATGCGGAGCCTGGGTTTGGAAGTCCAGGCGTCCGAAAAAATGGATCATTTCTGGGTGAAAAGCGGCCAGGAGTACCAGAGTTTCGACTTGGCCGTACCCGGGGACTTCAGCTCCGCCGCTTTTTTTCTGGTCGGAGCGGCGATCACCGAATCGAGACTTCTGTTGCGAGGCCTGCGCAGCGATGACGTGCAGGGAGACAAGGTTCTGATTGATATACTACGGGAAATGGGTGCTGATATAGAGGTGAAGGATCTGGGCGAGAGGGGAATAGAGGTGCGGGGAGGAGCTCCCCTGAAGGGTATTACTATCGACTGCGGGGATACTCCCGATTCGGTGCCCATTCTTTCGGTACTCGGTTGTTACGCCGCCGGAGAGACCCGACTGAAAAATATCGCCAGCTCCAGGCAGAAGGAGACCGACCGACCCTTGCTGATGGAACGGGAGTTGAAAAAAATGGGGGCCCGTATCCGGCTCGAGGACGATGAATTGGTGATCAGCAACTCCCGGCTGTACGGGTCTGAGGTCGACAGCCATAGGGACCACCGTATCGCCATGGCCCTGTGTGTCGCTGGAATGATCGCCCAGGGGGTGACCACCGTCGCCGGCGTGGAGAGCGCCACCGTCTCCTATCCGGGATTCGACCGGAGCTTGACCCATGTCGGCGCGGAGGTGGAGTTTATTCCTGATATTCCCGATACTCTCGAGCAATGAGGCGGTGTCTCTCTTTGGTCTCCTCGAGGATCAGGGAAAAGATCTTCGAAGCCACACGATAGTCCAAGCCGGCCTGTTCGCACAGCTCCCGGATACGGAGGCTTTGGGCGGCCTCCCGGGAAGAGTCCTCCGCTGGTAGACGGTGTTCGGACTTGTAGTGACCGACCTTTTCGGTGATGTGAAATCTTTCGGCTAAGAGCAGCACCAGCGCCCCGTCGATACGATCGATGCTCTCCCTCAGTCCTCTAAGCTCCAGTGACGCGTCCGACTTGCTTTTGTCCATCTTGACTCCTCCAGTTGGAAAACTCTCGCGGTTTTTTTATAAATAACGATTCACAAATAACGATTCACCCCGTCATTGGCGTCTTGGATCCAGACTTTTTCTCCACACATAAGCGACTGCTATCAAGGGATGCCGAA
>DSBN01000156.1 GCA_011046055.1 Sediminispirochaeta sp.
CGATCAAAGCGCCGGCCTCTTCCAATTTTCTAATAGCCGTGGCGCTGTAGGGTGAACGGAAATCGGCCAAAAAACGAGATCCGCAGCTGAGCCGAAAGCCCTCGACGGCGATATTGTCCTTTACCGCCACCGGAACTCCCGCCAGAGAGCCTGCTCGGGAGGGTGCGAAACGGCGACGCGGGTCGAATTCGAGAAACGCGCCGATCGTGCGATCGAGATCGCGCACATCGGCGGCGTAACGTTCAATTTTATCCTGACTGTCTATTTGTACTGTTCTTTCCCGTGGGAACACGCTTTTCTCCTTGCTTCTATAGGCTGACTACACGCTACACCGGCTAGACGTGAGTACCTTGGCTATACTTGTCACGCCATGGCGGTGTACTTGAGAGAGTGAGCTTTTGAAAAACGGTTCTGTAGTATACGGATTGTGCTCTAGAGCACGTTCGGTATGACGATGAACCGATCTTCGAGTTCCGGGGCATTATCGAGGAGAGTGTCTGCCGTACTCGACAAACGCTCCCCGTGCACCTCCGAATCTTCTCGCAACCGGTTCACCTTGGAAAGGGTGTGGGTGGTAGGATCGAGCGAGTCGACGTCGATCTCGTTCATCTGCTCGAAATATTCGAGCATCCGTGAGACCTGTCGGCTCAGCTCCCGCGCTTCTTCGCTGGATAGCGAAAGACCAGCCAGGGACGCTGTGATTTTTAGTTCCCTTGTATCCATAATGCTATGACTCTAGGGATAAGGCTGGTCATAGTCAAGGGCGAATCCGAGAATTCCTCTCTTTTTTTACATTCTTCGGCTCGTTTCCGCTCGATTTACCCTTTTTTCGCGGTATAATGGGGTTAAAATGGTTCCGTGATGAAACTGAACAAAGTTTTGGTCGTCGAAGATGAGAGTATCATCGGCCTCGACACGGCGGAAATACTCAGAAAAAATGGAATTCGAACGATCCAAGTGGCAAGCGGCGAAGAGGCCCGCGATGAGGTGGGCGCCGATGCGGCGATAGATCTGGTCCTTCTGGACATCGATCTGGCCGCCAAAATGGACGGTCCCAGCACCGCGGAGGAGATTCTCAAGCTGAAGAGCCTACCGATTGTGTTTCACACCGACCACGCGGAGAGGGAGTACGTCCAGCGGGTAAAAAAAATCTCCAGCTACGGCTATGTACCCAAGAGCGCCGGAGAGTTTGTCTTGATAGAGACTATCAATATGGCCTTCGAGTTGTTCCAAGCTCATCGGAGAATCGAGGCTCACAATCAGGCGATGGAGAGGGCCAACGACGAGTTACAGCAGAGGATCGCTCGGGCGGAGATCGTCAACGAGCTGAACTCCAAAGCCCTGTCGGACCTCCCACAGCAGGAACTCTTGCGTTACGTGGTCGAAAAACTGGCGAAACTGCGGCCGAATTTGAGAGTTGCCTATTCGGTGGTTGAGGAAAACGGGATATTACGCGTTTTGGAGGCGGTTCAGCCGCCGGAGATGCCCGATTTGAAGGGCTTGGAGACCGATTTGAACGCCGCCCCCGAGTATCTCGAGGCTCTGCGTCAAGCGGAGGCTTTGATCGTCGAGGATGTGGCCGGGGACTCCCGGTTGGCTCCTCTGGCTGCGGCTATGGAGTCCGGGGCTACCCGCGCCCTGCTGGACGTCCCACTTTTTCACTCCGACAGTCTCATCGGTCTTCTCTGTTTCGATTCACCGAGGACCTGCCGTTGGGGAGAGTCGGAAGTCGCGCTGCTGCAGGAGGTTGCCGGCTTCCTCTCCTTGATTATGCAGAAGCGCCGTTCCCAGCAGGAGTTGCGGCGTTTTTTCGATGTGGTTCCCGATATGGTCTGCGTGCTCGACTTGGAAGGGAGTTTTTTGAAAGTCAACCAGGCTTGGGAGCAGGTGCTGGGATATCCGATGGAATACCTTCGGCGGAGATCGGTCTTCGATCTGATACATCCCGACGACTTGAAACGGACGAAACGGGAGATCAACACCCAACTGGCCGGCGGAGAGACGACGGGTTTTGTCAACCGCTACCGGCACAAGGACGGAAGCTTTCGGTGGATCGAATGGCGGGCCGGTCCGATGACTGACGGTCGGCTGTACGGGGCCGGTCGAGATATCACCCAGCAGCGGGCGTCGGAGCGGAGTCTCCGAGCGAGCGAACGTAAATACCGGGAGCTATTCAAGCAGATCCGTGATGCTATCGTTTTAGTGGACAAGGAGCGTCGAATCCTGGACTGTAATCCCGCTTTCGAGGAGATTTTCGGCTATTCCCGTGGGGAGATTATCGGGGAGACGACCAGAGTTCTCTTCGAGAGTGAGGAGGATTACCTCCATTTAGGATCGGAGATAGCTAAGCGCCCCGGAGAGAGGAGCTTTCTTTACAGCGCCAGGTACCGACGAAAAAACGGCGAGGCTTTCTTCGGGGAGAAAAACCTGCACTTCCTCTACGACGAATCCGGGGAGATCATCGGCTTCATGGGGCTCATTCGGGATATTAGTGCCCGAAAAAGGGCCGAAGAGCGGGTACAAGGTCTGTTGGAAGAAAAAGAGATGATTCTCCGGGAGGTACACCACCGGATAAAAAACGACATGGCTATGATCAGCGCCCTGCTCTCCCTGCAGCGGGAGCTGCTGGAGGAAGAAGAGGCGAAGGCGGCCCTAGAGGAGGCGCGCCACCGGGTAGATCTGATGGGGGAGATATACCTGGAGCTTTTCACTAAGGAGCAGTTCGACAGCCTCAATATACGCGGCTACCTGGAGGGGATTCCGCGGAACATCCGCGAATCCTACGGGCACTACGGGCGGATACAGGTGGCGACCCGGGTGGACGACCTCGATGTCTCGGTACGGCAGGCCTTTCCCATTGGGATCATCATCAACGAGTTGATCACCAACGCCTTTAAGTACGCTTTTCCGGACGGACGGGACGGAAGGATCGACGTTGTGTTGAGGACCGAAGATTCCGATCGTATACTCATCGAAGTCAAGGATGATGGACCGGGGCTGCCGGCGGGTGTACTGTCGGGCGAGGAGTTGGGCTTTGGTCTCAAACTGGTCAAAAACTTTGCCCAGCAGTACGGAGGAGAACTGATCGTTGGAAACAGGGACGGCGCGGACTTCAAGGTATTTCTGAAAAGAAGTGCCGAGGCTTGAGTGGTCGCTGAGGGCGCAATGGTTTATTTGCCCTTCCGAAGCGGTCGGGCGATGACTCTCCTGCGGGCAGGAAAGACCCCCTGGCTGACGAAACGGACATCCTCGATAGAGTAGAAGGCCTTTGGATTGTACTCGTGAATGATCTCGGTGAAATGGGCGATATCCGATCTCTTAATCAAACTGTAGAGTACCGCGACCTTGCCCAGGTTGCCCTGTGCTTCGAGAAAGGTCACCCCGTAGCCTTCGGCACGGAGTACTTTGACCAACTGGTTGGCTCGGTCCCGGGTAATGATCCTGATGATGCAGATACCCATGGCCAGCTTCTCTTCCAAGAGGATGCCGATATAGGTGCCCGTGGCGAATCCGGCGCTGTAGGCGATATAGGTCATAGGGTTGCTGAGGTTTTGCATGATTCTGGTCAGGGCTAAAAGCCAGATCAGCACTTCGAAGAAACCGAGTATCGGAGCGAGCATGCGCTGACCTTTGGAGACGAACATGATCCGCAGTGTACCGATGCTCACGTCGAGAATTCGGGCCAGAAAAATCAGCATCGGCAAGACCACCCAAGAGAAGAACGGATCCGATAAAATGTAGCTCATCATAATTTATGTTCATACTCCCAAAACAGCGTCGGGTCAATACGGATTTAAAAAGTTGTGGTCTTAAATGAGTTTTGCCCCTTCCGGTACTTCTCGGTCGGGCTTGGCCAGGACGATCCTGCCTTCGGCATCGGCGAAGCCGGTCACCAGAGCCTCGGACATGATCGGACCGATCTGTTTTGGGGGAAAATTCACCACCGCGATGACCTGCCGTCCCACCAAGTCCTCCGGACGGTAGAGATCGGTGATCTGGGCGCTGGACTTTTTTATCCCGATCTCGGCTCCGAAATCTATCTTGAGTTTGTAGGCCGGCCTTCGCGCCTCCGGGAAGTTTTCGGCCTCTATCACCCGTCCTACCCGCAGCTCAAGCTGCTCAAAATCCTGCCAGCTTATCAGTTTCATTTTTTGCTCCTTTTTTTCTCTACCTGTTGCGAAACGCTTTCAATTCTGACCATAATTCTAGGTAAAATGAAAGATGATTCCAAGGAAAAAAAAGCTCGGAACAGAGCCTCCACCCTCAGAATAGTGGGAGGGTACCTCATTTTTGGCGTTTTGTGGATAGTTTTCTCCGACCAGCTCTTGTTCACCTTGGCCAGGAACCCCGATAACTACCTCTCTCTGCAGACCTACAAGGGAATCTTCTACGTGGTGCTGACCACCATCCTTCTGCTGGCCCTGGTGAAACGGGAGTTTCGGACTCGAGACGAGATACAAAGGCGGTTGGAGGAGTCTCTGGGAAAGCAGGAGGAGTTGCGCCGGGACGCCCATCATCGGGTAAAAAACAGCCTCCAAACGGTACAGAGCATCATCAGTCTGCAGCGGGGGGTTGGGGAAGCGGAGACTGTACCGAGCCGGGAGCTCTTGCGCCGACTGGCCCTACGGCTGCGTGTCCCCGCCCTGTTTCATGAAAAAATGTACAACCACAGCGCCTCCAGCCGGGTGGATCCGCGGCAGTACCTTCTGGAGATCAGCAAGCTCCATCAGTACGAGTATCGGGAGTACCTGGCGGGGGTAGAGGTGGTGACGGATATAGGGGATATGTGGATCCGGTCGGACGATGCGATTCCCCTGGGGTTCCTTGTCAACGAGCTGCTGCTGAACGGAGCAATTCTCAATTTGGAAGTCTAATGACTTCCAAATTGAGAATTTGCTTCATTTGCATAGCAATGATTTGTGTTTCTAACTGTTGGAGGCATTCTCATTTTGGAAAGTGCAAGTGC
>DSBN01000017.1 GCA_011046055.1 Sediminispirochaeta sp.
AGATATCATCCGCAAAATATCACTTTTCACAAATGTCGAAAGAAGGGCGGTCATCTCGGCCTACGACGTAAAAACCACCATCTATGAGATCCCTCTGATTTTTCACGAACAAAAACTGGACGAGATCGTTCTGGAGAAGCTTCAACTCAAAAGCAAAAAAGCCAAGCTGGACAACTGGTCCAACATGGTGGACAAGATAAAAAACGCGGAAAAAACCCTCACCATCGGGATCGTGGGCAAGTACATCGACCTCCACGACTCCTACAAATCGATCTACGAAGCCCTCACCCACGGGGGCATCGCCCACAAGACCAAGATCGAGCTCAAAAAGATCGATTCGGAACTCTTCGAGTCCTCCCAGGAACCGGCGGAGCTCCTCCGTGACGTAGACGCCATGCTCATCCCCGGAGGATTTGGGCAACGGGGCATCGAGGGGATGATCCGCGCGGCACGCTACGCCAGAGAGAAGGGGCTGCCTACCTTCGGGATCTGCCTCGGAATGCAGATCATGGTGATAGAATACGGCAGGCACGTGCTGGGGCTGAGCGAGGCGGACAGCACCGAGTTCTCGCCCTCCACCCCCCACCCGATTATCAGCCTTCTGGAAGAACAGGTGGATGTCAAAATGTACGGAGGCACCATGCGCCTGGGCCGCAGCGAGACGGTCCTTCAGGAGAATACCCACATCCGACGCAGTTATGGAAAAAATATCGTCTACGAACGACACCGGCACCGTTACGAAGTGAACAATCAGTACCGTCAGCAACTCAAAGATGCCGGATTGATAATCAGCGGCATCACCCCCGAGGGGGCCTTGGTCGAATCCGTCGAATGGCCCGAACACCCCTGGGGTGTAGGAGTGCAGTTTCACCCAGAGTTCACCTCCACCCCGATCCAGCCCCACCCCCTGTTCGTCGGTTTCGTCAAGGCGGGCCTCGAACACGCGGGGAAGGCGGTAAGCAAGGGAGATGAAGTTTAGCACATTTTACGGAACACTATTAGCCGGCTTGGTGCTGCTGGCCTCGTGCAGCCTCGACTATGAGCAGTCGCGCAGCACCGAGGAGCTGTCCGAAAATATCCCCAACAGTATCGTGCGCAACTACAACTACGTCAATATTCGCCCGGCTTACTCTTCGCTGCGGATTCACGCCGAAGAGGCCCGTATGTTCCACAAGAGCAGAAAGACGGAATTGCAGAACCTCTACTTCCGTCAAATCGGCCGGGACGGAGAGGTCCTTACTGTGGGCAGAGCCGAACGAGCGGTGATCTACACCGCCAACGACAACGTGGACCTCTTCGGCGCCATCTATTTCACCGACTCCACCAGCGATACCATTATCGAGGCCGAGTTCCTACACTGGAACAACCAAGAACGAAGCCTGGAGGGGACCCCGGATCAGGAGGTCCGGGTCCACAGAGAAGACGGTAGCAGTATCAGGGGACGGGGTTTCAGAGCCCACCCCCCCAGCAGAACCCTCGAATTTCAGTCACGGGTGAAGGGCCGTTTTGTCGATGAATAGTAGACGCCATTTGCATCTCACCCTCCTTGCTTTTTTCCTGGCCGGGGTACTGATCATCCTCCGGCCCCCTTTGCCTGCATCCGCGCAGGAAGCAGGGGCTCAAGAGCCCGCCGCCAAACCTTTCGAATTTTCCGGCGACAAGACGTCGATCTCCTTCATCGAGGGAGACCGGACCAGTATTCTCGAAGGCAACGCCCGAATCAGCAGCGACGAACTTATGATACGGGCTGACAGGATCGAACTCTCCGGTGAGGATTTTCGCTACGTACGCTGCAGCGGCGAGGTAGAGCTGAATGACGCGAAACAGGGTATTCGCCTCACCAGCGGGAGTCTTTTTTTTGACCGCCGGAAGGAGCTGCTGCGGGTCAGAGACTACGGGGAAATGGTAGATTTGAAAAACGAGGTGGTGGTCAAGTTTGGTTACATGGAGCACTTTTCTCTGGAAGACCTCTCCATTTTTCAGATTGCCGTCCGTATTCTGAAGGTCGACGAGGAGGGAGAGATGATCAGTCGCTCCGATTATGCACGCTACGACCACGCCGCCAACACCCTGGAGCTGTCGGGCAGCCCCTCGGTGATTTGGAACGGGGACCGGTACCGGGCGCTTCGAATCCGCATCGACCTCGACACCGAAGAGATTCAGATGGACGGCGCCGTCGAGGGGGAGGTGAGCCCAAAAAATGAGTAAGACCGGTGAGGACCACGCAAGCCTTCGAGTCGAGGGCCTGCGGAAGCGGTACGGCAGAAAGGAGGCCGTCCGGGACGTGAGCTTCTCCATGCGTTCGGGCGAGATCGTCGGTCTTCTGGGGCCCAACGGCGCGGGCAAGACCACGGTATTTTACATAATCGTCGGCTTTATCAAAGCGACCTCCGGCAGCATCTATATGAACGAAACCGACATAACCAGGCGGCCGATGTACCGCCGCGCTCTCGAAGGGATCTCCTACCTGCCCCAGGAGGCCTCGGTCTTTCGCAAACTGTCGGTGGAAAACAATATTTGGGCGATTCTGGAGACCCGCAAAGACCTCAGCACTGAAGAGAAAAAGGCTCGTCTGGAGGAGCTGATTCAAGAGTTTCATCTGGAACCGATCAGAAAGAGAACCGCCTACCCCCTCTCGGGCGGTGAAAGACGCCGAACGGAGATCGCCCGCAGCCTGGCGATTGACCCAAAGTTCCTCCTGCTGGACGAACCCTTCGCCGGAATCGATCCCATCGCCGTCTCGGAAATAAAGCAGCTGATCCTCAAACTCGCGGACCGCGGCGTGGGCATCCTGATCACCGACCACAACGTACAGCACAGCCTGGCGATTACCCATCGCTCATATATCATCCATCTGGGGGAGATTGTCGTACACGGCGATCGAGAATCGATTCTCGCCAATCCACTGGCCCGAGAAATCTATTTGGGCCATGATTTTACAATGTAATCTCCAGACAAAGGGAGCTCTTCTCCTCAATTGACAAAGCAATGTAATAGGTACATTATTTAAAAAAGGAAAGCTTTGGTGCAGTATCAGAAACCAGTCATCGTACAGCAGCAAAAACTCAAAATGAGCCCTCAGCTCTATCAGTCGATAAAGCTGATGGCCATGCCCATGCAGGAGCTCAAGCTTAAAATCCAGGAGGAGCTGGAGCAGAACCCCGCGTTGGAAGTAGTGGACGAGTCCCCGGAGATATCCATTGAGGAGATGAGTTCAGGCACGGAAGACTACGACTACTTCGAAAACAGCTCCGACCCGGGCCGACTCTCTTCATACGACCAAGAAGCCTCAGATTCGAAACAGAAATTTATCGAGGGAGCCCTCACCCGTCCCGAATCTCTCCACGACCACCTGATGTGGCAGCTGAGACTCCAGCCCATCCCCTCCGATTGGTTTCGAGTGGGCGAGCTGCTGATTTGGAACTTGGACCAAAACGGCTTTCACTTGGAGGACCCGCTGAAGCTCGTCCCCGTCGAACTGCGGAAACATCTTCCGGAAGTACAAAGGCTCATTCAGCAGCTCGATCCCCAGGGCACCTGCACCCGAGACTACCGAGAGTCGCTGAAGGTTCAAGCCGCGCTTTCACCGGCGGCCCCTCCCGGCGCGGTGGAGCTCATCGACCAATACTTCGAACTGCTGGAAAAACGCAGCATCTCCGACATCACCAAAAAAACCAAGTTTTCCACGGAGGAAGTAGAAGCGGTCATCGACTTTCTCAAGACCCTCACCCCCTATCCAGGTCGTCTCTACAGCAACGAAGAGACCACCTACGTGATTCCTGACGTGCTGGTGCGACACGAGGAGGGAGAGTTCCGTCTCTACCTGAACGACGAAGATATTCCCCGGCTGGGTATCAGTCCGATCTTCTCGGAGATGGAATCGGAGACCATCGAGCAGGCCAAGGAAGATCGACGCTTCGTCAAACGGAGTGTCCGCGACGCCCAGTGGTTCATCAGCAGCATCGAACAACGCAACCAGACCCTGCTAAAAATCGCCAGGTGTATCTTTGAGTTTCAGAGAAAGTTTTTCCTCTACGGCCCGAAGCAACTGGCCCCCCTGACCCTCAAGGACGTGGCCGCCGAGGTGAAAGTGCACGAAACGACCGTTTCCCGGATAGTCAATTCGAAGTACATTCAGACCGAATGGGGAATCTTCCCCCTGAAGTACTTTTTTTCCAACCAAGTATCAAGCACCGGTAACAACAGATACTCCAAAGAGGCGGTAAAGGAGATCATCCGCGAGATTATCGCCGAAAACTCGGAGAATGGAAAAAAACTCTCGGACCAGAAGATCTCCGATTCTCTCAAAAAACGGGGGATTTCCATCGCCCGACGCACCGTCACCAAGTACCGCAAGGAATTGGATATAGACTCCTCCTATTACCGTTAATTTCTCTCCAGAATGTTTGACATGCTCGGGTCCGCGCAATATGTTTTTAGTATAGTTCAGAACGAGGAGGACTGGAATGAACTTTGAATTGAAGGGTGTTCACTACGATTTGAGCGACGCGACCAAAGAATTCATTGAGAAGAAGCTGGAGAGAATCGCTTTTGCCAATGAATACATTATCGACTTGCAGATTACCATTACCAAAAACAAACCAGGCTATTCGGTGGAATCGAACGTCAATTTCCGCTGGGGCCACTCCTCTCATGTGGGTACGCAAAGCCACGAACTCTACGAGGCGATCGAGCTGATGATCGACAAACTCGAGCACGTTGTACGGAAGGAGAAGAAAAAAGTAAGAGAACACTAAACTAAGCCGTCGGCACCGTGATTACGGAACGAACCACGAGTTATATTTTTTCCCACCGAGGGGAGCAAATTCTCAATTTGGAAGTCTAATGACTTCCAAATTGAGAATTTGCTTCATTTGCATAGCAATAATTTGTGTTTCTAACTGTTGGAGGCATTCTCATTTTGGAAAGTGCAAGTGCACTTTCCAA